>NZ_RJPI01000002.1:0-219739 GCF_003943385.1 Streptococcus oralis | reverse complement strand
GTATGCACCTCGAATGGTCTAGAAGCTTAATAAACTTTTTAGTCAATTATATAAATGAAATCAACAAAATAGGAGGGATGAACTTCCAATTCATCTTCACTACCCACTCTCCCTATATGTTATCTGATATTAAACCAGGAAATGTGATTATACTTGAAAAAAATCAAGAAACTGGATACTCAGAAGGGAAAGTTTTGCAAAATACTTTCGCTAAGAATATCCAAGAAATCATGAAGGAAAATTTGATTGATAATATTTATGGTGATTTTGCCTTAGCAAAGATTAATTCTATGATAAGTAGACTAAATGGAGAAGAGGAGCAGGAAGGAAATGAAGAAGAACTATTAAAAGAAATTTATTTGATTAGCGAGCCTATTCTTCGTAATAAATTATTAGAGATGTATGATAAGAAATACAATACCTCAGAATTTAGTATTGAAAAGCAACTACAGAAGTTGAATCTAAATGAGGAACAACGCAAGCAGGTCAGAGCAATGATTGAAGAAAATATAAGTAGTGTCAATGCGGATAGATGAGTTTGTAAGTAAATAGATTGAATTATCAATACAATCATTTGAAAATGAATAATAGAAAGTAATAATATGAACCATAAAATCGCAATTTTATCAGATATTCATGGCAATGCAACGGCACTAGAAGCAGTGATTGCAGATGCTAAAACTCAAGGAGCCAATGAATACTGGCTTATGGGAGACATTTTCCTCCCTGGTCCAGGTGCAAATGATTTGGTAGCTCTGTTAAAGGAACTTCCTATCACGGCAAGTGTTCGAGGCAATTGGGATGATTGTGTCCTTGAGGCTTTAGATGGGCAATATGGCTTAGAAGACCCACAGGAAGTCCAGCTCTTGCGTATGACCCAGTTTTTAATGGAGCGAATGGATCCTGAAACGATTGTCTGGCTACGAAGCTTACCTTTGCTAGAAAAGAAAGAAGTTGACGGATTGCGCTTTTCTCTTTCTCATAATTTGCCTGATAAGAACTATGGTGGTGACTTGTTGGTTGACAATGATACGGAGAAATTTGACCAGCTACTTGATGAGGAGACAGATGTAGCAGTTTACGGTCATGTCCACAAACAGTTGCTTCGCTATGGCAGTCAAGGGCAACAAATCATCAATCCAGGTTCGATTGGCATGCCCTATTTTAACTGGGAGGCGTTAAAAAATCACCGTGCCCAGTATGTCGTGATAGAAGTTGAAGATGGGGAATTGGTAAATATCCTATTTCGTAAAGTCGCTTATGACTATGAAGCGGAGTTGGAATTGGCCAAATCCAAGGGGCTTCCCTTTATCGAAATGTATGAAGAACTGCGTCGTGACGATAACTATCAGGGGCACAATCTGGAACTCTTAGCTAGTTTAATTGAAAAGCACGGGTATGTAGAGGATGTGAAGGATTATTTTGATTTTCTGCAAAGTTAGAAATAAAATGGACACCCTTAATTTGAAGTGAGGTTTGTAGTCGAATTGCTTAGAAAAGAGTCAGACGATGAGGAAGAAAAGATGGCTTAGCTAAAGTTTGACATTGAAATTATTTTGTTATACAATGAACTTAATTCTTAATAAAAAGGAGAACATTATGAAGAAAATTATTACAGCCAGTATGGCTCTTTTATCTGTTGTTGTTTTAGCAGCATGTTCAGGGAAAACAACGTCTGATTCTTCGACTAAGACTTCAAGCTCTGTAGAACAAACTTCTTCTTCAGAGACTTCATCAACAACGTCTAGTTCAAAGACAGAAAATAATGAGGTTGTTTTGATCACCGATGAAGAAATTGACAATGCTAAAACTGTTGGAGATGTGAAGAAAGTCTTTGGTAAATTAGTCGACAATTATAAAAAGCATGCAGTTGAAATTGGGGAAAAAATTCCAGAGAGTGGAAAAGAAGCATATAACGCCCAAGTTGAACCAGCGCTTAAGTCTATGGAGACTGTAAGAGAGTCATTTAACGAAAGCCTTTCAAGTATTGGTTCTGATGATACAGTAGTGCCAGAACAAACTCGTACTCTATTTGTTCAACAGTTGAAAACTGGACGTGACACAATGAAGAAAGCGCTGGAAGCGGCTTATAAAGCAATTGCTCCATACACATCTGGTCAATAATATAAGAAAGTAGGTGTTCGATCACCTGCTTTTTGATTGCTTCAAATCTAAAGCGATACCTACTTAAAGAGCTCCAAATTAATAGCAGAGAGTTTGAAAGAAGTACTAACTCTATGAAAAATCCCTGCAAGCTCTTTCAAAATATGGTAGAATGGAAGCAGTAGAATTAGAAAAGGAAATCGATTATGAAATTTCTTGAATTAAATAAAAAACGTCATGCGACCAAGCATTTCACTGATCAGCCGGTGGATCCCAAAGATGTGCGTACGGCTATCGAAATCGCAACCTTGGCCCCAAGCGCTCACAACAGCCAGCCTTGGAAATTTGTGGTGGTTCGTGAGAAAAATGCTGAATTGGCAAAATTGGCTTATGGTTCGAACTTTGAGCAGGTATCAGCAGCACCTGTAACCATTGCCTTGTTTACAGACACAGATTTGGCTAAACGTGCCCGTAAGATTGCCAGAGTTGGTGGTGCTAATAACTTTTCTGAAGAGCAACTTCAATACTTTATGAAGAATTTGCCTGCTGAATTTGCGCGTTATAGTGAACAACAAGTCAGCGACTACCTAGCCCTCAATGCAGGTTTGGTTGCCATGAACTTGGTTTTGGCTCTGACAGATCAGGGAATTGGTTCTAACATTATTCTTGGATTTGACAAATCAAAAGCCAACGAAGTTTTGGATATCGAAGACCGTTTCCGTCCAGAACTCTTGATTACGGTAGGTTACACAGACGAAAAATTGGAACCAAGCTACCGCTTGCCAGTAGATGAAATCATCGAGAAAAGATAGAAGGAAGAAAAAATGACAGCAATTGATTTTACAGCAGAAGTAGAAAAACGCAAAGAAGACCTCTTGGCTGACTTGTTTAGCCTTTTGGAAATCAACTCAGAACGTGATGATAGTAAGGCTGATGCGCAGCATCCCTTTGGACCTGGTCCAGTAAAAGCCTTGGAAAAATTCCTTGAAATCGCAGACCGCGATGGCTATCCAACTAAGAATGTCGATAACTACGCAGGACATTTTGAGTTTGGTGAAGGAGAAGAAGTTCTCGGAATCTTTGCCCACATGGACGTGGTGCCAGCTGGTAGCGGTTGGGACACGGACCCTTACACACCAACTATCAAAGACGGTCGCCTTTATGCGCGTGGAGCTTCAGATGACAAGGGGCCTACAACAGCTTGTTACTATGGCTTGAAAATCATCAAAGAATTGGGCCTTCCAACTTCTAAGAAAGTTCGTTTCATCGTCGGAACAGACGAAGAATCAGGCTGGGCAGACATGGACTACTACTTTGAACATGTAGGACTTGAAAAACCAGACTTCGGTTTCTCTCCAGACGCTGAGTTTCCAATCATCAATGGTGAAAAAGGAAACATCACTGAATACCTCCACTTTGCAGGTGAAAATACTGGCGCAGCTCGTCTTCACAGTTTTACAGGTGGCTTGCGTGAAAACATGGTACCTGAATCAGCGACAGCAGTCGTTTCAGGTGACTTGGATAACTTGCAAGCGAAACTAGATGCCTTTGTTGCTGAACACAAACTCAGAGGAGAAATCAAAGAAGAAGCTGGCAAATACAAGGTGACCATCATTGGTAAATCAGCTCATGGTGCTATGCCTGCTTCAGGTGTCAATGGAGCTACTTACCTAGCACTCTTCCTCAACCAATTTAACTTTGCTGGACCAGCCAAAGACTACCTCGACATCGCTGGTAAGATTCTCTTGAATGACCATGAGGGTGAAAATCTCAAGGTTGCTCATGTGGATGAAAAAATGGGTGCCCTTTCTATGAATGCAGGTGTTTTCCGCTTCGATGAAACAAGTGCTGACAATACGATTGCCCTCAACTTCCGCTATCCAAAAGGAACAAGCCCAGAGCAAATCAAATCAGTTCTTGAAAACTTACCAGTTGCTTCTGTTAGCCTCTCTGAACATGGTCACACCCCTCACTATGTGCCAATGGAAGATGCACTTGTGCAAACCTTGTTGAATGTCTATGAAAAACAAACTGGACTTCAAGGTCATGAACAAGTCATCGGTGGTGGTACCTTCGGTCGCTTGCTGGAACGTGGAGTTGCCTACGGTGCCATGTTCCCGGACTCAATCGACACCATGCACCAAGCCAACGAATTTATCGCCTTGGACGATCTCTTCCGAGCAGCAGCAATCTATGCTGAAGCTATTTATGAATTGATCAAATAAAACGATAGAAGTCTGAGATTTTATGCTTGGACTTCTTTTTGGAGGGAAAACAGATGTCTCAAATCGAAAAGATCAAACAAGCCATTATGGCGGATCCACAGAATACCAGTTATACAGAACGCGGAATCGAACCTCTCTTTGCGGCGCCAAAGACTGCTCGCATCAATATTGTCGGACAAGCTCCGGGCTTTAAAACGCAAGAAGCTGGGATTTACTGGAAGGATAAGAGCGGCGATCGCTTGCGAGATTGGTTAGGTGTAGATGAAGACACCTTTTACAATTCAGGGTTGTTTGCAGTTATTCCTATGGACTTTTATTTCCCAGGACATGGGAAATCAGGCGACCTTCCACCCCGTAAAGGCTTTGCCGAAAAATGGCACCCACAACTCCTCAAGGAATGTCCAAATATTGAATTAACTCTTTTGATTGGACAATATGCTCAGGCCTATTATCTTCATGAGAAGGTTAGTGGCAAGGTAACAGAGCGAGTAAAATGCTACAAAGACTATTTGCCAGAGTATTTTCCTTTAGTTCACCCGTCACCACGAAATCAAATCTGGATGGCCAAAAATCCTTGGTTTGAGGTAGAAGTGGTGCCAGAGTTGCAAGCATTGGTACAAAAGATTATTCATCAATAAAGGAGAAAAACTATGGACGCTTATCAACAAGTAGCTAATACCTTGCAAGAGTTGGGAATCACCTTTGATGTGGTGGAGCACCCACCTGTATTTACGACAGAGCAGGCAGATAGCTATATTGAAGGAATGGAAGGAGTCCGGACTAAGTCCATGTTTTTGACCAATAGGAAGAAAACCCAGTACTATCTACTCATAATGGATGACAAGAAACGATTGGATATGGATGACTTTAAAGTTCAAGTGGGAGCCGATCGGATTCGAATGGCCTCATTGGACTCCTTGGCTGAGAAAATGACCCTACCAGCAGGAACGGTATCACCTTTTGGTTTGTTAAATAATGAAGAAAAAGATATTCTAGTTTATTTTGATAAGGACATTGTATCGGAGGATATCATGACTTTCCATCCCAATACTAATGAAAAGACCATCTTTATCAAAAGCAAAGACTTGTTCCGATTTTTAGAGTCGATTGGATTTACCTATAAGTTTTTAACTTTGCGTTAAAGGCATCAAAAAGAAGAAATGATGAAAGAAATTGTTTTTGACAAATTCTACCAACTTTACCAGAAAGAGTCCCTTTCTGTATTAGATGTGAGAGAAGTAGAAGAGTTGGACAATGAGCAGTTGCATTATGTCATTTGTAAATCAGGGATGAGATCAGCTCGTGCTTGCCAGTTCTTGGAGGAGCATGGATATAAGGTCATCAATGTTCAAGGTGGCATGACGGCCTTTGAAAATCTTTAAAATTTTGCATTTCTCTTACTTGGTGTGGACTAGGTAGGAGAAATTTATTTTTAGATAATTCTTATTTTTAAAAATATTGAAAACATTCAATGATTAATTTTGGATACTTTTTTCAGAGTCTTAATCATGGTATACTAGGTCAGTATTTTAGAAATATGAAGGAGATTTTTATGGCTAAAAAAGGTGCCCTAACAGGCTTGCTCCTGTTTGGAATATTTTTTGGTGCGGGGAACTTGATTTTTCCGCCTTCTCTAGGTGCCCTATCTGGAGAACAGTTTCTTCCTGCCATCGCAGGTTTTGTATTTTCGGGTGTCGGTATTGCCGTCTTGACACTTATTATTGGAACGCTAAACCCTAAAGGTTACATTCACGAGATTTCTAAGAAAATCTCACCTTGGTTTGCGACGCTTTATCTTGCAGTCCTCTATCTATCGATTGGCCCCTTCTTTGCTATCCCACGTACAGCAACAACAGCTTATGAGGTCGGCATCAGCCCCCTCTTATCTGAAGCAAATAAAGGGCTTGGATTGATTATCTTTACCGTACTGTACTTTGCAGCGGCCTATCTGATCTCGCTCAATCCTTCAAAGATTTTGGATCGAATCGGACGTATCTTGACACCAGTCTTTGCCTTGTTGATCGTTATCTTGGTTGTACTAGGTGCCTTCAAATATGGTGGAACCAGCCCTCAAGCTGCTTCAGCTGCTTATCAAGCTTCTGCCTTTGGTACAGGTTTCCTAGAAGGTTATAACACCTTGGATGCCCTTGCCTCAGTCGCTTTTAGTGTGATTGCTGTTCAAACCTTGAAACAACTTGGATTCTCTAGTAAGAAAGAATACATTTCAACTATTTGGGTGGTTGGTATCGTTGTAGCTCTTGCCTTTAGCGCTCTTTACATCGGTTTAGGATTCCTTGGAAATCATTTCCCAGTACCAGCAGAAGCCATGAAGGGTGGAACTCCAGGTGTTTATATCTTGTCACAAGCAACCCAGGAAATCTTTGGTTCAACGGCTCAACTCTTCCTTGCTGTCATGGTAACTGTAACCTGCTTCACAACGACAGTTGGCTTGATTGTATCTACAGCTGAGTTCTTTAACGGACGCTTTCCACAAATCAGCTACAAGGTCTATGCAACTGCCTTTACCTTGATTGGATTTGCCATTGCTAATCTTGGTCTTGATGCGATTATCAAGTACTCAATTCCAGTACTGGTTATCTTGTATCCAATCACTATTGCCATTGTAATGATTGTGATTGTTAATAAGTTTGTGCCCCTATCAAAACCGGGCATGCAGTTAACTATTGGGCTCGTTACAGCTATTGCTCTTGCAAGCGTCCTTGGCAGTTCCTTTAAGATTGAGTTTCTAGCAAACCTCGTCAATGCTCTTCCGTTTGCAGCTGCCTCTCTACCATGGTTAGTGCCAGCTATTATTGGAATTTTGCTTTCCTTGGTTTTACCAAACAAGCAAGAAAGCGATGTTTTTGAAATGGAATAAAAAATAGAAATCACTTTTGTAAGTCAACTCTACAGGAGTGATTTTTCTTTTTTCCTCTCTACTGAAATGTGCTATAATAGGTAGCAAAAGAGGTGAAGAAATGAATCAGACTGTAAACTATATCAAAGAACTAACCGCAATTTCATCCCCGACAGGCTTTACTCGTGAGATTTCAGACTACCTAGTCCATACTTTAGAAGATCTTGGTTACAAGCCTGTTCGCACAGCTAAGGGCGGTGTCAATGTGACCATTAAAGGTCAAAATGATGAGCAACACCGCTATGTGACTGCCCATGTGGATACGCTGGGTGCTATTGTTCGTGCTGTCAAACCAGATGGCCGTCTCAAATTGGACCGTATCGGTGGTTTTCCCTGGAACATGATTGAAGGAGAAAACTGTACCGTTCATGTGGCTAGTACAGGTAAAACGGTATCTGGAACTATCCTCATCCACCAGACATCTTGCCATGTCTACAAAGATGCTGGAACTGCTGAACGCACACAGGACAATATGGAAGTGCGTTTGGATGAAAAAGTGACCAATGAAAAAGAAACCCGCGCCTTGGGCATCGAGGTCGGTGATTTTATCAGCTTTGACCCGCGAACTGTCGTGACAGAGACTGGTTTTATCAAGTCTCGTCATTTAGATGACAAGGTCAGCGCAGCGATTTTGCTCAATCTGCTTCGAGTTTATAAAGAAGAGCGAATTGACTTGCCGATGACGACTCATTTTGCTTTTTCAGTCTTTGAAGAGGTAGGTCACGGTGCAAACTCCAATATTCCAGCTCAGGTAGTAGAATACCTAGCTGTAGATATGGGAGCTATGGGCGATGATCAGCAGACAGATGAGTATACAGTGTCTATCTGTGTCAAGGACGCTTCAGGTCCCTATCACTATGACTTCCGTCAACATTTAGTGGCTTTGGCGAAGGAGCAAGATATTCCATTTAAGCTCGACATTTATCCATTTTACGGTTCGGATGCTTCCGCAGCTATGTCTGCAGGAGCAGAAGTCAAGCATGCCCTCCTTGGAGCTGGTATTGAGTCCAGTCATTCTTACGAACGTACCCACATTGATTCGGTAGTGGCGACTGAGCGTATGGTAGATGCTTATCTTAAGAGCGAGTTGGTGGACTGAAGGGGCGATAAAGTATTATGTATGAAATACTGAAACAATTAGCAACGCCTGCTATAATAACAGGGATAATTTCGGGTTTGTATGCTTATTTCCAAAAGAAAAAAGAGGAATATCGTAAGTATGTGTATGAAAATAAACAAGAAAACTTTAAAGAACTAGTTGTTTATGCTGATGAACTGGTAGATAAAGGGATTACTAATCCAGATTTAGAAAAACTACTTTTTAGAATTTCTCAAAACATTAATCCGTATGGACGAAAAATAAAAACTTTTGGAAAATATCAGTGGATAGAAGATGATGGATATATATGGTATCAAATAGAAATTATAGAGAAAAAACTTGCTTCTCAAATACTTCAAATAGAGGATTTAAAAGAACTAGCTCATCGGATACAAATTGCTAAACGATTACTAGATATAAAAGTAGAAAAAAATATTCCGATCATAAGTTCAGTTAAAATATGGTTTTATTTATTTCAGTATGCGATGTTATTACTTCAGCTATTTTTCATTTACTCTGGGTACAAAAGTTTTATCGAACAACCGACTGAATTCTCTCCGTTATTAGCTTGTTGCTTGATTATGGTAGTAAGTTTAATTTTTTTACTTCCAGAATTGAGTGTTGATGGAAGTGATGATGGAAGATCTGGAATATTTATTACAGTGTCCCTTTTCTATATTGTCGTAGTTGATACTGTAGTATCGTATTATTTGTATAAAAATTTATTTATTGTTCTTATTGTTGGAATAGTTTCACTTTGTCTAAGTATTTGTGTAGTATTTTTTAAAGCTATTATTTTCGGAGAAAGTGAAATTAGTAAAGTATCTACAATTTATATCGAAGAATATAGAAAACTGCAGGGACCTAAGTTAAGTAAGAGACGCTTTATAGATAATTTTACAGTTATTCCATTTTTTAGTAAGATTAAGAATTTATTTCACAAAGATAAGAGGGAGGGGAATGATGACCTATAAACATCGACTCTTTGACCTTGGCTGTTCCCTTCTCAACTTTGAAACAGTTGAGGATTAGGGGGAGTCTGATATCAGATATTCAAGGGGTAAATAAAGCAGGGATTGACAGTGAGTGATTTAATCCCTAGATACTTGAGAATACAAGCACAGCTATCCCAAACTGTCAGATTCAAGGTTGAAGATATTATAATTAAAAGGAGAGACTCATGTGCTTCATCTGTCAGAGAATTGAACTCATCAAAGTTGGGCAAAACCCCTACTTTGTCAAAGAACTAGAAACAGGCTATGTAGTTATTGGAGACCACCAATACTTTAAGGGCTATACCTTATTTTTAGCAAAAGAGCATGTCACAGAACTCCACCAAATGGAAAATCCTGTAAAACTTCGCTTTTTAGAGGAAATGAGTTTGGTCCAAGAAGCAGTCGCCAAAGCATTTGAGGCTGAAAAGATGAATATTGAACTCCTAGGAAATGGTGATGCCCACGCTCATTGGCATCTTTTCCCGCGAAGAGCAGGTGATATGAAAGGTTACGGACTTAATGGCCGTGGCCCAGTCTGGTGGGTGCCCTGGGAAGAAATGGCAGCAGCAGATTGCCAAGTACAATCACCAGAGCTGGAACAAATGATTAGAGCCTTATCACATGAATTGGAGAAATGCTTGGCCTAAGAGAGAGGAAGAAAGAAATGAAAAAAAGATATGTCATTTTATCTGGTTTATTAGCGTTGACCCTTGCAGCTTGTTCGCAAGAAAAAACCAAAGTTGAAGAAACTACCCAAAAGACGGAGCAAAGTACCAAGGAAGAAGGAACTGTGGGTAGCAAATCCCAAACTTCTAGCCAGAAAAAAGCAGAGGTTGTAGATAAAGGAAGTTATTATAGTATCCAAGGGAAATACGATGAAATTATCATTGCCAATAAACGCTATCCTTTGTCAAAAGACTACAATCCAGGAGAGAATCCAACAGCCAAGGCAGAGTTGCTCAAACTAATCGCAGCCATGCAGGCTGAGGGCTATCCAATCAGTGACCACTACAGTGGTTTTAGAAGTTATGAAACTCAGGCTAAGCTATACCAAGACTATGTCAATCAAGACGGGAAGGAAGCAGCAGATCGCTACTCATCCCGCCCAGGTTACAGTGAACACCAGACGGGTCTTGCTTTTGACCTTATTGGTACAGATGGTGATTTAGTTACTGAAGAAAAAGCAGCCCAGTGGCTCTTGGACCATGCGGCTGACTATGGCTTTGTTGTTCGCTATCTCAAAGGCAAGGAAAAAGAGACAGGTTACATGACAGAAGAATGGCATCTCCGCTACGTTGGAAAAGAAGCCAAAGAAATTGCTGCAAGTGGTCTCAGTTTGGAAGAGTACTATGGCTTTGAAGGCGGAGATTACGTTGATTAAAAATAAAAGTTTTCTCTTGCATTTTTAGATAAATAGTGTATAATGGAAAGGTATGTGTAAAGCATACTTGTGGGAGGTAAAAATCTTACATTACCGCCAAAACCACAAAGGAGGATTTAAAAATGGCTAAAAAAGTCGAAAAACTTGTAAAATTGCAAATCCCTGCTGGTAAAGCTACACCAGCTCCACCGGTTGGACCTGCTCTTGGTCAAGCTGGTATCAACATCATGGGATTCACAAAAGAGTTCAACGCTCGTACAGCTGATCAAGCTGGTATGATCATTCCAGTTGTTATCTCAGTTTACGAAGATAAATCATTTACTTTCATCACTAAGACACCACCAGCTGCTGTTCTTTTGAAAAAAGCTGCAGGTGTTGAAAAAGGATCAGGTACACCTAACAAAACTAAAGTTGCTTCAGTTACTCGTGCGCAAGTACAAGAAATTGCAGAAACTAAAATGCCAGATTTGAACGCTGCAAACCTTGAGTCTGCAATGCGTATGATCGAAGGTACTGCTCGTTCTATGGGATTCAACGTTGTTGACTAATCAATAACATCCCTATATAACCCGCAAGACTTCATCATTTCGAGAAGTGACGTGGGAGATGAAAATCGATTGAACCACTTACAAGGAGAATAGAAAATGGCTAAAAAAAGCAAACAACTTCGTGCTGCTCTTGAGAAAATCGACAGCACAAAAGCGTACAGCGTAGAAGAAGCTGTAGCTCTTGCAAAAGAAACTAACTTTGCAAAATTTGATGCAACTGTAGAAGTTGCTTACAACTTGAACATTGACGTTAAAAAAGCTGACCAACAAATCCGTGGAGCAATGGTATTGCCAAACGGTACTGGTAAAACAGCTCGCGTTCTTGTATTTGCACGTGGTGCAAAAGCTGAAGAAGCAAAAGCTGCTGGTGCAGACTTCGTTGGTGAAGACGACCTTGTTGCTAAAATAAACGACGGTTGGTTGGACTTCGATGTAGTTATCGCTACACCTGATATGATGGCTCTTGTTGGACGTCTTGGACGTGTCCTTGGACCACGTAACTTGATGCCAAACCCTAAAACTGGTACTGTAACAATGGATGTTGCTAAAGCAGTTGAAGAGTCTAAAGGTGGTAAAATCACTTACCGTGCAGACCGTGCAGGTATCGTACAAGCTATTATCGGTAAAGTATCATTTGAAGCTGACAAGTTGGTTGAAAACTTCAAAGCATTCAACGAAACAATCCAAAAAGCTAAACCAGCTACTGCTAAAGGAACTTACGTAACAAGCTTGACAATCACAACTACTCAAGGTGTTGGTATCAAGGTTGATGTGAACTCACTTTAATCAATAAATTTATAAAAAACGAGTACAAAAGTGCTCGTTTTTTTGATGATATTTTCATTCTAGAAAAAATGAGTTCATTTATTTCCTGATAGATCAAGGAAAAGTGCTTTCCTCTTCTTCTTTCACAGAAAATATGGTATAATAGAGAGTAAAAAACTTTGAAAGAAAGAAAAAGATGAATTTAAAAGATTATATCGCAACGATTGAAAATTATCCCAAGGAAGGCATCACCTTCCGTGATATCAGCCCATTGATGGCAGATGGTAATGCTTATAGCTATGCTGTTCGTGAAATCGTTCAGTATGCAACTGATAAGAAAATCGACATGATCGTGGGACCAGAGGCCCGTGGATTTATTGTCGGCTGTCCCGTTGCCTTTGAGTTGGGAATTGGCTTTGCACCTGTTCGTAAACCAGGCAAATTACCGCGTGAAGTGATTTCTGCTGACTATGAAAAAGAGTACGGTATTGATACCTTGACCATGCACGCTGATGCCATCAAACCAGGTCAACGTGTTCTCATCGTAGATGACCTCTTGGCGACAGGTGGAACTGTCAAGGCAACCATTGAAATGATTGAAAGACTTGGTGGAGTTGTAGCGGGTTGTGCTTTCTTGATTGAACTTGATGAGCTTAAAGGCCGCGAAAAAATCGGTGATTACGATTACAAGGTACTTATGCATTATTAATGAAAAACAGTCCTTGGGGCTGTTTTCTCTTCATCTGCTATATAAACAAACTATAGCTAGTTAGAGAAAAACTATAATTGAAAACTATATCTTCATACAGTATAATAAAAGGAAGAGAAGTTTGAAAGATTGTGCTTTCAAGCAGATAAAGCCATTCCCGAAATAGATGACTGTTAGGAGGGTATTATGCCGATTCGGATTGAAAAAAAATTACCTGCTGTTGAGATTCTAAGGACAGAGAATATCTTTGTCATGGACGATCAACGGGCTGCTCACCAAGATATTCGCCCTTTGAAGATTTTGATTCTAAATCTGATGCCCCAAAAGATTGTGACAGAAACACAACTCTTGCGGCACTTGGCCAATACGCCCCTACAGTTAGATATTGATTTCTTGTATATGGAGACGCATCGTTCAAAAACGACCCGTGCCGAACATATGGAAACCTTCTATAAGACCTTCCCAGAGGTCAAGAATGACTTTTTTGATGGAATGATCATCACGGGAGCTCCAGTGGAGCACTTGCCTTTTGAGGAGGTGGACTACTGGGAGGAGTTTAAACAGGTCATCGAATGGTCCAAGACGCATGTTTTTTCTACTCTGCATATCTGCTGGGGTGCCCAAGCAGGTCTTTATGCTCGCTATGGAGTTGAAAAACACCAAATGGAGCAGAAATTATCAGGCATTTACCCGCAGGATACCTTGAAAGAGGGGCATCTTCTCTTTAGAGGTTTTGATGATAGCTATGTGGCTCCCCATTCTCGTCATACAGAAATCTATAAGGAAGAGATTTTAGGAAAAACCAATCTGGAAATCCTCTCTGAGGGAAAACAAGTCGGTGTTTCTATTTTAGCCAGTCGGGATCTTCGGGAGATTTATAGTTTTGGACATTTAGAATATGACCGTGATACTCTAGCAAAAGAGTATTTTCGTGATTGTGAGGCAGGACTTAATCCTCACATTCCAGAAAATTACTTCAAAAATGATGATGTGAATGAGACACCGTGTCTCTGTTGGTCTTCATCAGCTGCCCTCTTTTTCAGTAACTGGGTTAACTATGCTGTCTATCAGGAAACTCCCTTTGACTGGAAAAAGGTAGAGGACGATGCGGCTTCATTTGGATATTTATAAGAGGAATTATGACATATTTTGACGCTTTTAAATCAGGGAACTTGGTCTTGCCAAGTGCCCTTCTCTTGCATTTTAAGGAACTTTTTCCTTCCAGCGATGATTTTCTCGTTTGGCAATTTTTCTATCTACAAAATACATCTGCTTTGGATGAGCTGTCGCCAAGCCAAATAGCAGAAACTATTGGAAAAGAACTTGCAGATGTCAACCAATCCATTTCAAACTTGACTGAAAATGGGCTACTACAATATCGAACGATTGAACTTAATGGGGAGATTGAGCTCATTTTTGATGCTAGTTTAGCTTTTGAACGCTTGGATAGCTTGTTGGATAGTCAAACTCCAGCTGCAACTACCCCAAACACGCAAAATCAATTGAAGGATTTGGTTGAGACTTTCCAGCAGGAATTAGGACGTTTGTTAACGCCGTTTGAAATCGAAGATCTTTCCAAGACAGTCAAAGACGATGGAATCAAGGCAGATTTGATCAAAGAAGCTCTCCGAGAGGCCGTTCTAAATGGCAAACCAAACTGGAAATATATTCAGGCTATCCTTCGGAATTGGCGCCATGAAGGCATCCAGTCTGTGGCCCAAGTGGAAGCTAAACGAGCTGAGAGAGAAGCAAACAATCCTAAACAAGTTCAAGCTTCAGCTGATTTTCTCGATGCCATGAATTTGTGGCAAGATTAGTCGCTTGAAAAATCTTGAAAATTAGAGTAAGGTTTGCAAGCTCCTTATAAATATGATAAAATAATAGAAAATAAAATGAAAAAAGAGGTATGTGAAATGTCACGTAAACCATTTATCGCTGGTAACTGGAAAATGAACAAAAATCCAGAAGAAGCAAAAGCATTCGTTGAAGCCGTTGCCTCAAAACTTCCTTCATCAGACCTTGTTGAAGCTGGTATCGCAGTCCCTGCACTTGACTTGACAACTGTTCTTGCTGCTGCTAAAGGTTCAGACCTTAAAGTTGCTGCTCAAAACTGCTACTTTGAAAATGCAGGTGCTTTCACTGGTGAAACTAGCCCACAAGTTTTGAAAGAAATCGGTACAGACTACGTTGTTATTGGTCACTCAGAACGTCGTGACTACTTCCATGAAACTGACGAAGATATCAACAAAAAAGCAAAAGCAATCTTTGCAAATGGTATGCTTCCAATTATCTGTTGTGGTGAGTCACTTGAAACTTATGAAGCTGGTAAAGCAGCTGAATTCGTAGGCGCTCAAGTATCTGCTGCTTTGGCTGGCTTGACAGCTGAACAAGTTGCTGCATCCGTTATCGCTTATGAGCCAATCTGGGCTATCGGTACTGGTAAATCAGCTTCACAAGACGACGCACAAAAAATGTGTAAAGTTGTTCGTGATGTTGTAGCTGCTGACTTTGGTCAAGAAGTTGCTGACAAAGTTCGTGTTCAATACGGTGGTTCAGTTAAACCTGAAAACGTTGCTTCATACATGGCTTGCCCAGACGTTGACGGTGCCCTTGTTGGTGGCGCGTCACTTGAAGCTGAAAGCTTCTTGGCATTGCTTGATTTTGTAAAATAATCTAGTTTTTTCCAGACAGACAGTCAAAAGTACCAGGTGACTTTGACTGCCTGTCTTGTTTTTACTTGGGGCGTTCTTGTGAAAGAGGAATTTTTCCGACTAGAAAAGTTTCTTAGGGAAGGAAAGGCGTGCAGAAGCGCGCTCTTTTCTGTATCAAAAAGTTATGAAAGGAGGAGTTATGCTCTATATTTGGTCTTATTTGAAAAAATATCCCAAGTGGTTATTCTTGGATTTCTTTGGAGCGGTTTTCTTTGTTATCGTCAATCTTGGATTGCCAACTATTCTGGCTCGGATGATTGATGAAGGTGTGAATAAAGGGAATGAACATCAATTGTATGTTTGGGCTGCAATCATGCTGGTGATTATCCTATGTGGAACCTTGGGGCGTATAGTCTTAGCCTATGCTGCTAGTAAGCTGACGACCAATATGGTTAAGGATATGAGGGATGATCTCTATGCTAAATTACAAGAGTATTCTCATCATGAATATGAAAAGATAGGAGTATCTTCACTGGTTACTCGTATTACCAGTGATGCCTTTGTTCTCATGCAGTTTGCAGAACAGACCTTAAAACTGGGTGTCATCACTCCCATGATGATGCTGTCTAGTATTTTAATGATCTTTTTGACCAGCCCGTCATTAGCTTGGATAGTGGCTTTTGCAGTACCTTTCTTGGCTGTGGTGGTCATTTATGTAGCGGTCAAGACTCGACCATTATCAGAGAAACAGCAGAAAACTTTGGACAAAATCAATCAATACGCTCGTGAAAATCTGATGGGGCTTCGTGTCATTCGTGCCTTTGCTCGTGAGAAGTTTCAAGAGGAACGCTTTGCAGGACAAAATGCGGTCTATGCAGCTAATTCCAATCGTCTGTTTAAACTAACTGGCTTGACAGAACCCTTGTTTGTTCAGATTATTATTGCTATGATTGTAGCCATTGTCTGGTTTGCTCTGGATCCTATCAAACAAGGTTCTCTTCAAATTGGGGACCTGGTAGCCTTTATCGAATATAGTTTCCACGCCCTCTTGTCCTTCCTTTTCTTATCTAGTCTCTTCACCATGTATCCTCGTACAGCTGTTTCGAGTGAACGATTGAAAGAAGTCATGGAGATGCCGATTTCTATTGATCCAAATGAAGGAGGTATCAGAGAGACTGAAACTCACGGCTATTTGGAATTTGAAAATGTTACCTTTGCCTATCCTGGTGAGACGGAAAATCCTGTTTTGCACAATATTTCTTTCAGTGCTAAACCAGGTGAAACCATTGCTTTTATTGGTTCGACCGGATCTGGTAAATCCTCTCTTGTGCAACTGATTCCTCGTTTTTACGATGTTACCCTCGGGAAAATCAAAGTTGATGGTGTCGATGTGAGGGATTATCGCCTTAAGTCTCTCCGTCAAAAGATTGGTTTTATTCCACAGAAGGCTTTACTCTTTACAGGAACCATTGCTGAGAATATTCGCTATGGGAAGGAAGATGCTAGTTCTGCAGACTTAAATCAGGCGGCAGACGTGGCGCAAGCCAAAGATTTTATCGATAGTCGAGACGAAGGATTTGCGACTCATCTAGCTGAAGGCGGAAGCAATCTTTCTGGTGGACAGAAACAGCGTCTTTCAATTGCCAGAGCTGTTATAAAGAATCCTGATATCTATATTTTTGACGATTCCTTCTCAGCCTTGGATTATCGCACAGATGCCATTTTGCGTCGTAGACTGAAGGAAGTCACTCAAAATGCAACAGTCTTAATCGTTGCCCAACGTGTCGGGACCATTATGGATGCGGACCAGATTATCGTTCTTGATAAGGGAGAAATCGTGGGTCGCGGTCGACATGAGGAATTGATGGAGACCAATGACATCTATCGTGAAATAGCTGAGTCGCAGTTGAAAAATGCATCTCTAACAGAAGAATAGGAGGAAATATGAAAACACAATCTAGTTTGGCTCGTTTGTGGAGCTATTTAAAGGCCTACCGTTTTTCTGTCTTCTTTGCAGTCTTTCTAAAAGTTTTGAGTGTGGTCATGAGTGTCTTAGAACCTTTTGTCTTGGGGCTAGCCATTACGGAGTTAACAAAGAATCTCTTAGATATGGCTAATGGACTGGCGGGTGCTAGTATCAATACTGGCTACATCGGAACTGTTTTAATCATTTATCTCTTTAGAGGTCTCTTGTATGAACTTGGTTCTTATTATTCCAACTATTTCATGACCAATGCAGTCCAGTCTATGACTCAGGATCTGCGAAATGAAATGACTGAAAAGATCAATCGTATCCCTGTGTCTTTCTTTGACAAACACCAGTTTGGTGATTTGTTGGGGCGCTTTACCAGTGACGTTGAGACAGTCTCCAACGCTCTTCAACAGTCTTTCCTCCAAATTGTCAATGCCGTTCTGACGATTGTCCTCGTGATGGGAATGGTATTATATTTGAATTTTCAGTTGGCTATAGTGGTGATTCTATCCATTCCAGTGACCTATTTTGGTGCCAGAAGCATCCTGAAACGTTCTCAGCCTTATTTTAAAGAGCAGGCGGCTATTTTAGGACGGATGAATGGCTATGTGCAGGAAAATCTTACAGGTTTTAATGTCTTGAAACTTTATGGTCGTGAGGAAACTTCTCATAAAGAATTTTCTAAGATTACAGACGATCTCCAACGTGTTGGTTTTAAAGCCAGCTTTATCTCTGGACTCATGATGCCAGCCCTTCATGCCGTATCGGATTTGACCTATCTGATCGTTGCAGTTCTTGGTGGTTTGCAGGTTATTGCAGGTCGTTTGACAGTAGGGAATATGCAGGCTTTTGTTCAGTATGTCTGGCAGGTTAGCCAGCCTATCCAAAACATTACACAACTTGCGGGTCAAATGCAAAGTGCCAAGTCTTCGTTAGACCGCATCTTTGACATCTTGGATGAGACTGAGGAAGTAGAGGGAGAAGAACTCAAAATCCTTGAACCCTTAACAGGTCAGGTAACCTTTAAGCAGGTTGATTTCCAGTATGTCGAAAACAAACCATTGATTCGAGACTTTAATCTAGAAGTTCAACCAGGAGAGATGGTAGCGATTGTTGGTCCGACTGGAGCTGGTAAAACGACCTTAATCAATCTGCTTATGCGCTTTTACGATGTCACAGCAGGCGCAATCTTGGTTGACGGGCAGGATATTCGCCAGTTGTCACGTCAAGACTATCGCCGTCAGTTTGGGATGGTCTTGCAGGATGCTTGGCTTTATGAAGGTACGATCAAAGAAAACCTACGTTTTGGAAATCTCGATGCCAGTGACGAGGAAATAATAGAAGCAGCTACAGCAGCAAATGTAGACCACTTTATCCGAACTCTTCCTGGTGGTTACAACATGGAGATGAACCAAGAGTCAAGTAATATTTCCCTCGGACAAAAACAACTCTTGACCATCGCGCGTGCTCTCCTAGCCAATCCTAAAATTCTCATTCTGGATGAAGCGACTTCCTCTGTTGACACCCGTTTGGAACTCTTGATTCAAAAAGCTATGAAACGCTTGATGAAAGGAAGAACCAGCTTTGTCATCGCCCACCGTCTCTCGACCATTCAAGAAGCGGATAAGATTCTCGTTCTTAAAGATGGACAGATTATTGAGCAGGGAAATCATGAAAGCTTGCTCCAAGAAAAAGGCTTCTATTACGACCTTTATCAAAGTCAATTTTCGAGTAAATCCGATCAAGTCAGCTAATAAAATAAGGCTAGATTTTTCTTAAATTATCAGTCTATTTCAACTTTTCTCAGATAGTACATTTTCCTTGCTATTGTTTTCTGGGAGTAGTATACTTGTATTATAGCTACTGTGAAGTGGTTATAAAAAAATGAAAAGAGGTAAGAAATATGGTTGAATTGAAAAAAGAAGCAGTAAAAGACGTAACAACATTATCTAAAGCAGCGCCAGTAGCATTGGCTAAAACAAAGGAAGTATTGAACCAAGCAGTGGCGGACTTGTATGTGGCTCACATCGCCCTTCACCAAGTTCACTGGTATATGCGTGGCCGTGGCTTCCTCGTTTGGCATCCAAAAATGGATGAATACATGGACAGTCTTGATGGCTATCTTGACGAAATTAGCGAACGTTTGATTACCCTTGGTGGCAAACCTTACTCAACTTTGACAGAGTTCCTTCAACACAGTGAAATCGAAGAAGAAGAAGGAGAATTCCGTAACGTTGAAGAAAGCTTGGAACGTGTTCTAGCTATTTATCGCTACCTCATCACTCTTTTCCAAAAAGCTTTGGATGTAACTGACGAAGAAGGCGACGACGTTACAAACGATATCTTTGTTGGGGCTAAGGCTGAACTTGAGAAAACAGTCTGGATGCTTGCGGCAGAACTTGGACAAGCTCCTGGTTTGTAAGATATAGTTGCTACCCCTTTTATCATGAGGTGCTTGATAAGTGCCCATGACCAATATCTTTTAAAAGTCATGTAACTGTAAAAAGTTGCATGATTTTTTTGTCTGCTGGACTTAGGACACATTGTCAAAAGTAGGATTTTACGGTATAATAGTTGCTGTTCGAGAAATTTTGATTTTCAAAAAATAGTGAAATGTTATAAGGAGAACCCATGAACAACTTACCAAATTGTCCAAAATGTAATTCAGAATATGTCTACGAAGACGGAAGTCTCTTGGTCTGCCCAGAGTGTGCCTATGAGTGGAATCCTGCAGAAGTTGCAGAAGTAGAAGAAGGCGTTGTCGCTATCGATGCCAATGGAAATAAATTGGCTGACGGCGATACTGTAACTCTTATCAAGGACTTGAAAGTAAAAGGTGCGCCAAAGGATTTGAAACAAGGAACTCGTGTCAAAAATATCCGTATCGTAGAAGGTGACCACAACATCGACTGTAAGATTGATGGCTTTGGAGCTATGAAACTCAAGTCAGAATTTGTTAAGAAAATCTAGCCATGAAACTGAATTATAAATTTATCTTTTATAGTCGTGTACTTTTGTTCTTAGCGGCATTTACAGGAGTTTATTTGGAGATTACCAAGCACGGTGGTTTTGGTATGCTCCTTTACTACACAGTGTTGTCCAATCTTTTGGTAACGATTTTCACGGGTTATCTGCTCCGTGTGATGAGCCGTTCAGGTGAAAATTGGCAAAGTCCGACCTTGCTTCGTCTCAAGGGTGGTGTTACCATGAGTATCATGATTACCTGTGTGATTTACCATTTTATGCTTGCTCCGATTGCGACAGACTTTTACCGTGTGGAAAATTTCCTTTGCCACTATATCGTTCCACTCTGGTTTTTAGCCGATACCCTCTTCTTCGATAAACAGGGTCAATACAAGATCTGGGATCCAGTCTTGTGGACCATCTTGCCCTTGGTTTATATGATTTTTGCCTTGTTTAACGGCCTGGTCTTAAAACTCAATATTCCGAATTCCAAGGACAATCCCTTCCCATATTTCTTTTTAAATGTGAACAAGGGTTGGGATGTAGTCATCAAATGGTGTTTGATCATTTTTGCGGCTTATATGGTTGCAGGCTTCATCTTCTATCTGATCAAGCAAATCAAGCGAAAATAGTCTTCCTATTAGGAAAGTTAGGACGGAGTCTCTAGTTCAATCGGGCTCCTTCTTTTCTTGCCATCTTCCTTTTAAAAGGATAAACAGTGAGAAATATATAGAAAGAAAATCCATGAAACAATATTTAGAACGGGCTAGTATTTTGGCCCTCTCCCTCGTTTTGATTACCTCCTTTTCCATCTCAAGTGCTCTGCCAGCCATGTTTGACTACTATCAAGGCTACCCCAAAGAACAAATCGAGCTCTTGGTCAGCCTTCCTTCTTTTGGAATTATGATCATGCTGATTTTAAATGGTTTTTTGGAACGTTTGTTTCCTGAGCGTCTTCAAATTAGTTTAGGGCTTCTCATCCTCTCTATCGGGGGAACAGCCCCCTTCTGGTATCAGGATTACAACTTTGTCTTTGCGATGCGGATTTTATTTGGTTTGGGTGTAGGCATGATCAATGCCAAGGCCATTTCCATCATCAGCGAACGCTATCATGGAAAGACACGGATCCAGATGCTGGGTCTTCGCGGATCAGCAGAAGTTGTCGGGGCATCGATTTTGACTCTAGCGGTTGGTCAACTCTTATCCTTGGGATGGACAGTGACCTTCTTGGCCTACAGTGCGGGATTTTTAGTATTGATCCTTTATCTGCTCTTTGTCCCTTATGGGAAAGAAAAGAAAGAAACAAAGAAAAAAGAGGCAGAAACGACTCGTTTGACAGGACAGATGAAGGGCTTGATTTTTCTATTGGCTGTCGAAGCAGCAGTTGTTGTCTGCACCAATACAGCTATCACCATTCGTATCCCTAGTTTGATGGTGGAAAGAGGTCTCGGGGATGCTCAATTATCTAGTTTTGTTCTTAGTGTCATGCAGCTGATTGGGATTGTGGCTGGTGTGAGTTTTTCTGTCTTGATTTCTCTCTTTAAAGAAAGATTGCTCCTTTGGTCAGGCATCGCCTTTGGATTGGGGCAGATTGTGATTGCCTTGTCTCCGTCATTGGGTGTGATGGTAGTTGGAAGTATTGTGGCAGGTTTTTCTTATAGTGTGGCCTTGACCACTGTCTTTCAGCTTCTTTCTGAAAGAATCCCAGCGAAGCTCCTTAATCAGGCAACCTCTTTTGCAGTTCTAGGATGTAGCTTTGGTGCCTTTACCACACCTTTCGTCCTGGGAGCTGTCGGTATGGTCACTCAAAATGGGATGCTGGTCTTCACCATTCTAGGATGCTGGTTGATTGTCACTTCTATTTTTGTTATGTACGCACTTCAAAAGAAAGCTTAGGATTGATTTCCTAAGTTTTTCTTTTTGGTTTTTGTCCCCAGACAATTATTGTTTTTTAAACTTGTTTGTACTATTATTTCCTGATAAAATAGACACATGACAAGATATAAAGCAATCATTTCCTATGATGGTTACGCTTTTGCTGGCTTTCAGCGCCAGCCCCATACGCGGAGCGTTCAGGAGGAAATCGAAAAAACGTTAACGAGACTCAATAAGGGGCAAGCCATCACTGTTCACGGTGCTGGTAGGACGGATAGTGGGGTCCATGCTCTAGGACAGGTCATTCATTTTGATCTGCCCTATCAGATGGATGAGGAAAAACTCCGTTTTGCTCTGGATACCCAGTCTCCTGAAGATATCGATGTGATTTCGATTGAGGTTGTGGCAGATGATTTTCATTGCCGTTATGCTAAGCATAGCAAGACCTATGAGTTTATCGTGGATAGGGGGCGTCCCAAAAATCCTATGCGTCGTCACTATGCCACTCACTTTCCTTATCCACTCGATGTGGAACGGATGCAGGCGGCCATCAAAAAGCTAGAGGGAACCCATGATTTCACCGGTTTTACAGCATCTGGTACCAGTGTAGAGGACAAGGTTCGCACCATCACAGAAGCAAGTCTAACAATCGATGAGACAGGGCAGTTTTTGATCTTTACCTTTTCAGGAAATGGTTTCTTGTATAAGCAGATTCGCAATATGGTGGGGACGCTGCTCAAAATTGGAAATAATCGAATGCCAGTTGAGCAGATTGACTCGATTTTGGAGAAGAAGGACAGGCAGCTTGCAGGTCCCACGGCTGCACCGAATGGCTTGTATTTAAAGGAGATTCGTTATGAAGAATAATCGTATTTTGGCACTTTCTGGAAATGATATTTTTAGTGGTGGTGGTTTGTCAGCTGATCTTGCCACCTATACCTTAAATGGTTTGCATGGCTTTGTAGCAGTGACTTGTTTGACGGCCTTGACCGAAAAGGGCTTTGAGGTCTTCCCTACGGATGATACTATTTTCCAACATGAGTTGAATAGCTTGCGTGATGTGGAGTTTGCAGGGATTAAGATTGGCCTTCTACCAACTGTCAGTGTGGCTGAGAAGGCATTGGACTTTATCAAGCAACGTCCAGGAGTGCTTGTGGTATTGGACCCCGTCTTGGTCTGCAAGGAAACGCACGATGTGGCTGTTAGTGAACTCTGTCAAGAGTTGATTCGCTTTTTCCCTCATGTCAGTGTGATTACGCCAAATCTTCCTGAAGCAGAATTATTAGCTGGTCAGGAGATTAAAACCTTGGAAGATATGAAGGCTGCAGCGCAGAAATTGCATGAATTAGGAGCGCCGGCGATCATTATCAAGGGAGGTAATCGCCTTAGTCAGGACAAGGCTGTGGATGTCTTTTATGATGGGCAAACCTTCACTGTCCTAGAAAATCCCGTTATCCAAGGCCAAAATGCTGGTGCAGGTTGTACCTTTGCCTCAAGCATTGCCAGTCACTTGGTTAAAGGGGATGAACTTTTACCAGCAGTAGAGAGTTCTAAAGCTTTCGTTTACCGTGCTATTGCACAAGCAGATCAATATGGAGTAAGACAATATGAAGCAAACCAAAACAACTAAAATCGCCCTAGTATCTCTTTTGACAGCCCTTTCTGTGGTTCTAGGTTATTTCTTAAAAATCCCAACACCAACAGGCATTCTAACTCTCTTAGATGCGGGTGTCTTCTTTGCAGCCTTCTACTTTGGTAGTCGTGAAGGGGCTGTCGTTGGAGGACTAGCAGGTTTCTTGATTGACCTCTTATCAGGCTATCCACAGTGGATGTTCTTTAGCTTGGTAAACCATGGCTTGCAGGGATTTTTCGCAGGATTTAAAGGGAAATCTCAGTGGCTAGGCCTTATCTTAGCTACTATTGCGATGGTAGGAGGCTACGCCTTGGGTTCAACTTTGATGAATGGCTGGGCGGCAGCCCTACCAGAAATCCTACCAAACTTCCTGCAAAATATCGTGGGAATGGTTGTAGGGTTTGTGCTTAGTCAGAGTATTAAGAAAATTAAGTAAAGCGGCTGGAGAAAAGTTCTAAAAATCAGAAAAACGCATAATATCAGTTGTTGAAAAACCTTGATATTATGCGTTTTATTGTGGGAAGATTTTCAAAGAATATTAATCAAAATAAAGCAAATCTTTGCTGGTGCTTGTAAAGAGGTCAAAGCCATCCTTGGTTACGACACCACAGTCTTCGATACGAACGCCGACTTTACCAGGGATATAGATACCTGGTTCAACAGAGAAGCACATGCCTTCTTCGATGACCATGTCGTTTCCTTCCATGATAGATGGGAATTCGTGGACATCCATACCGATACCGTGACCGAGACGGTGGTTGAAGTACTCACCGTAACCAGCTTTTTCGATGACTTCACGGGCAGCACGGTCTACTTCATGAGCAGTCACACCAGGTTTGATAAAGTCAAGAGCAGCTTGTTGTGCTTCAAGGGTCAAGTTGTAAATATCTTTCTTGAATTGGTCTGGTTTGCCGACAGCGACTGTACGAGTCATATCTGATGCATAGCCATTGACCATAACACCCAGGTCAAAGAGGAGAAGGGCGTCTTTTTCGACCTTGTTTGCCCCAGGAATTCCGTGTGGATTTGCAGCATTATCGCCAGTCAAGACCATGGTATCAAAACTCATTTCATAGCCTTCACGCTTTAAGGCGAAGTCGATTTGGGCAATGATATCTGTCTCGGTTTTATTAAGAGAAATATTGTCAAAACCAACTTTTACAGCTTTATCAGCATAGAGACCTGCAACCATCATTTTTTGGACTTCATCAGCTGATTTGATGAGGCGCATGCGTTGGATACGAGGAGTGAGATTTTCAAACTCAGCAGTTTCAAAGACCGTTTTCAAACCATGGTATTTGGTTAAGATGAGATTGTCAAACTCAACAGCAACACGTTTGAAGTCGTGCTGAGGCAAAGCGTTTTTGATTTTTTGCCAAGGATTTTCAGAATCCACATAGCCCACTACTGGGAAGGAAACAGTGCTGGTTGCACGCTCTACTTCAAGGGCTGGAACAAAGAGGAGAGGCTCCTGATCCGCTAGGACAAAGAGAAACATTTGGCGTTCATGGGGATCACTGTAAAAGCCAGTGAGATAATTGATAGTGACGGGGTCAGATACGACAGCGACGTCTAGTTTTTCTGATTCAAGATATGTTAGGATTTGTTGTAATTTAGACATATGCTACCTTCTTTCTACCCCTCTATTTTGGCAAAAAAAGAGAGAAAATGCAAGGGAGAAGGGTAAAAGAACAGGCAAAAAGAACTCCGACAAGATAGGGGAGTTCTTTGATATAGTTTTTCTTAGTTTAAGAAAAGTCAGCCTTGCTTTTCACGTCGCTGTATTCTTCAGCGATTTCTTGGCTGAGAATTTCCTCATAGGCAGGGAGTTGAATATCCTGACCGTATTTCTTCTTGAGGGCAGTAGTGACTAGGCGATAGGCCAGATTAGCATTACGAGAGAGGATAGGTCCGTGGAAGTAGGAACCAAAGACATTCTTATAATGAACCCCTTCGCCGACTTTTTCTTCGTTATTTCCATTTCCATAGACAACCTGTCCCAGTGGTTTTTGGTCATCAGAGAGGAAGGTACGGCCCTGGTGATTTTCAAATCCATAGTAGGTTTCATTGAAATCTTCATTGTGAATCTTGATGTCACCGATAAAGCGGTTATTGGTCTGGTTGAGGGTATAGTGGCCCATAACACCGAGCCCTTCGATGCGTTTGCCTGAAGCCTCCACATAATATTGCCCCAATAATTGGAAACCACCGCAGATGGCTAGAACCACACCATCATTTTGGATGTAGTTGTCAATGCTCTCTTTTTTAGCAGGAAGGTCTCCAGCGATAATACTTTGTTCAAAGTCTTGACCACCACCGAAAAAGGCGATATCATAGTGGTTTTCATCAAAGTCATCATGGAGAGAAACGATGTCAACCGTCACATGTGCCCCCAGTTTTTCAGCCACATACTTGAGCATGAGAATGTTTCCGTTGTCCCCATAGGTATTCATGAGGTTTCCGTAAAGGTGGGCGATATTGAGCTGATAAGGGTAGTTGCCAGCTTTTGAGGAAAGTGAAGTATAAACCATTAGTTCATCTCCTTTCTAACAATCTGACGACTAGCCAGTAGTTCGCGGAATTCAAGCATGGCAGTATAGGTTGCTAGGATATAAGCATGCTTGCAGTCTTGGTTCTCAATGGTCTTGAGAACTTGTTCCAGATTACTTGTCTCAGTGATTTTCTCAGCTGGATAGCCTGTCACTCGAAGACGGCGTGCGATTTCAGAATGACGGACACCACCAGCGTTGATTTCAGGAATGTCCATGTCAGTGATTTGTTCAAAGTCCGCATCCCAGATCCAGCTAGTGTCAATCCCATCAGCATAGTTGGCGTTGAGAAGGACAGAAAGGCTAAATGGATAAGGTGCTAGTTTGATCATCTCGATAGCTTGAGTTGCACCGACAGGATTCTTAATCAAGACAAGGGTACATTCCTTGTCACCGATATGGAAGGTTTCCTGACGACCAAAGACAGCGCGACTCTTGTCAAATCCCTGCTTGATCCGTTGCGAATCTGCACCGAGGAATCGAGCAATGGCAACCGCAGCAAGGGCATTGTAGATGTTGTAAAGTCCGCCGATTTGGATGCCGTATTCTTGGCCGTCGATAACAAAGCGAGAACGATTGTTGGTCAACTCAACCAAGTTGGTCAGACGGTAGTCCAAGTCAGGTCGTTTACAGCCACAATTTTCACAGATATAGGCTCCCAAGTTGGCATAGGTATTGAGTTCATATTTCAGAATACTTTGACAGTCAGGGCAGAGGATTCCTTCGGTATTGTAGTGAGCCAGTTTGGCTGGCCCTTTTTCCAAGTCAAAACCAAAATACTGAACTGGATTTGGAATAGCTGGCTTGTAGAAAAGGGGGCTGTCACCATTGAGGAGAACAGTAGCAGTAGGAACTTTTCGAATAGCATCCAAAATCATGTTATAAGTTGTGTAAATCTCACCGTAGCGGTCCATCTGGTCACGGAAGATATTAGTGATGACAAAAAGACTAGGCTGGATATAGTCACAGATACGAGAAAGACTGGCTTCGTCGATTTCGAGGACGGCAATGTTTTTCCCAGTTTTAGAAGATTTGGCTGTTAGGAAGGTTGTTGCAATCCCTGTAATCATGTTGGCACCGCTCGGATTGGTCAGAACTTGACCATAAACCTCTTTTAAAATGCCGACAGTGAGGGCAGTTGTCAGGGTTTTCCCGTTGGTTCCAGTGACCACGACAATCTCGTAGTTCTTAGCTAGGTTTTGCAAAATATCTTTATCAAATTGAAGGGCGAGTTTTCCAGGTAGCGTACTTCCACGGCCAAGATGGCTCAAAATAAAGTGAGATGAACGCCCGGCTAGGAGGCCCAAAGTAGTTTTTAATTTCATGTTTCTATTATATCATACTGCGCCCAGCAGTCCAATAACTAAAGTAACCTCTAAGATCAACTAAAGAAGTAACCTTAGAAGTGCTTTTTAGGTTCTGATTAAACCAAACCAATCAAATACAATATCTTTGGATTTGATAACTTTGGCAACTTTAAGAAATAAATCTTTCTTACTCTGAACATAAGAAAGGAGAGGACATCGATTATCCCCTACAGGTTTTAAAATTTCATTAATCCATTATAACTGACAAAGATACCTAACTTTTGGGATTTAGATCATTTTTTGGAA
Organism: Streptococcus oralis; assembly: GCF_003943385.1. GTDB lineage: Bacteria > Bacillota > Bacilli > Lactobacillales > Streptococcaceae > Streptococcus > Streptococcus oralis_CA. Next base: position 191,740 of record NZ_RJPI01000002.1, on the reverse strand, counting down.
AGTCTCTTTTATAATAAATTACGAATTTTTTCTTTTATAAATGCGTTAAGAGGATAGTGTTTATCAAGATATTCTAGGAGTGCCTGAGCAGATTCAGAAATTCGTTCGTAACCTTGCAAGAAGTGAGGCAATTGTTTGGCCTCATTTGGATAACCTTTTTCAAATCTTCTGTTGCTGTTAAAAATATCTATAAAATCAGATTTAGAAGTTTTTTCCAAATTGATTAGTTCGGTCCAAAGCTTGACGGATCTGTTTTGGATGAAATCATAAGCAGCCAATTTTTCGCCTCGTTGATAGCGACCTAGTCCTATATATAGATTGCATAAAATTTCTCCCAACAGCCATTCACGGTCTCTATTTTCTTTTGATGGCAATCTTTGTGGCTGGCAGATTGTTCCATCAAAACCGACCTCCTTCCAGATAATCTTGCCTTCAGCGAAGGGAATGTTTACTAGTTCATGAGCTTCAAAGACAGCAAATTCACAAAAAACATCATCTTCAAATAGAACTTTATGTCCGTCCACTGTATTTTGGTAGTGAAATGCAATTGGTTCTAGATTACTTAACCAAGTTAGATCCTGTATATAGGCCTGCTTGTAGCCATCTTTTACAATAACAAAAAAATCCAAATCTGAGTATTGATCCAATCGGTCTCTTTCTACTCCGCAAGAACCAAGTGCCAGCAAAGCTAGTGCTTGTCTAGAATCTTTTAGAGACTGACCAATATCATCTAGTCTTTGTAACAGTAATTCTGTTTTATTCATAATCGTTACCTCATTATTTCTTGTTTACAGACATTATATAGTTAATGTTTTCGAAAGTCAATTTCATCCCATACCAAATATATACTAATGTAATATGGGATTTCTTTCGATATTTTTTACAATGATAAAGTTTAAACATTTTGCAGGGTATTGCTCATATTATCAAGAATGAAGAAATTTGAAGTATCCTTTGATTGATTAGAAAGTGATTCTTATCTTTAAAAAGATTAAATAATTTGGAAAATATTTAAGAAGAAAAAATATATCGACTTAACCATCAATTTGCAAACGGTAAAACCTTTCCACAAACGATGAAAATACACATACGACTCGTGCAAAGAGTGGATAATTTACTAATTAGGCATGAAACAATCATTGCAAAATATACTTTTTAAATTACCCATAAAACGATGAGCTGAAGCGAGTTATTCAAAGTCATATGTATTGCTGATATTTGAAAGAGTGACCTGAGACTCAATATATAATTAGGACTGCTAAGTAAAGTTTGGACATTATATCATAAAAGAGGGAAAAGATAGATTTGAGATTTCGCAGAAACAAAAACAGCCCGATGAGGGCTGTGAGATACCAAGAAGTCTCAACTTAAATCGCAAACAAGTCATTCAAGTTCTCAGCCAAGGTTGGGTGAGTGAAGATTTGTTTTGTGAAGTAAGTGTAAGGAATCTTGTTGTCCATCGCAACAGTGATGATGTTGATGATTTCTTGAGAACCTTCTGAGAAGATAGTTGCACCAATAATTTCTTTTGTTTCAGTGTTGACAACAGCTTTGAAAGCTCCGCGAAGGTCGCCATTTACGTGACCACGAGGCATGGCAGCAACAGGGATTTCCTTAACAGCGTATGGAAGTTTCAAATCAGCTGCTTGGCTCTCAGTCAAACCAACTTGTGAAAGTGCAGGTGTGATGAACATGGTATTTGGCACATTGAGACGGTCTTGAAGAGTGTAGCTGCCATCTTCAACAAGGTAGCTGTAGACAACGCGGAAGTCATCAAGTGAAATGTAGGTAAATTGAGGTCCACCGTTGACATCTCCAACTGCAAAGACACCAGAAACGTTTGTTTGACAATGTTTGTCTACTTTGATAGCACCACGCTCAGTTAGTTCAATATCCGTATTTTCAAGTTGAAGTGGTTCGACATTTGGTTTACGTCCAGTTGCGTAGAGAAGGGCATCGAAACGGTAAGTTTCGTTTTCAGTTACGACGAGAACTTGGTCACCGTCGTTTTTGATTTCAGTAGTACGGATGTTTTGAAGCAATTCAATGCCGTCTTCTTCCATGTATTGTTTAGCAAGAGCTGCGATGGAAGGTTCTGCTCGAGGTAGGAAAGTATCCAAGGCATCTAGGACTGTAACTTTGCTTCCAAGTTTGTTGTAAAGGCCAGCAAATTCAAGACCGATATTTCCACCACCAAGGACACCAAGTTTTTTAGGCAATTTGTCCAAGTTTTGAATACCAGTCGAGTCAAAGACATTCTTACTTGTAGCAAGTCCAGGGATTGGCAAGATGTTTGAAACAGCACCAGTGTTGATAACGATAGTTTCAGCAGTCAATTCTTGTTTTTCATCACCAGCTTGGATTTCGATGACTTTGTTTGAAAGGAAGTGAGCTTCCGCATCAAAGATATCCACACCTGTACTCGCAACAGTAGCATAGTTTTTACCATTGAGGCGGCTAGTGATAGTATTTTTGGTAGCAATCACTTCTTCAAAAGACAAGTCTTTCTCAGCAGCAACTAGCAAGGTTTTAGTTGGGATACATCCGATGTTGATACAAGTTCCGCCGTACATAGCTTTGCTACGTTCAACGAGGGCAACTTTTTTGCCGGCTGAAGCTAATTTACCAGCTAGTGTTTTCCCAGCTTTACCAAATCCAATAACGATTAAATCATATGTTAACATTTATAGTCCTCCTATTCGATTTTCATTCTAGCATAAGAAAACACTTTTTGCACAAATCTGCTACGGGAAATGATTTCCGGTCAAAAGGTCTATCAAAAACTTTTATAATTCTAGTTCAATAGATAATAAATCGTTTACATGATTTTCCTAATGGATTCTACTATCTTTTGCCTCACTCTTGTGTTATACTAGATAGGTTGCAAAGAACTAGTACTTTTCTTTCGTGGAAAAGAAGCAACACGGTATCTCATTTTTAGATGAAGATACGTCATGAAAAGAAAAGTATATACTACGCGCTATAGGATGGCTTCGCACCATCTTTAGAAAGAAGAATAACGTGAAATTTAATGAATTTAACTTGTCTGCTGAATTGCTAGCAGAGATTGAAAAAGCTGGATTTGTAGAAGCCAGTCCCATCCAAGAACAGACTATTCCATTGGCTCTCAAAGGAAAAGACGTTATCGGTCAAGCTCAGACTGGTACAGGGAAGACTGCAGCCTTTGGCTTGCCAACCCTTGAAAAAATCCGTACAGAAGAAGCGACCATCCAAGCCTTGGTTATCGCTCCAACTCGTGAGCTCGCCGTCCAAAGTCAAGAGGAACTCTTCCGATTTGGCCGTAGCAAGGGAGTGAAAGTTCGCTCAGTATACGGTGGTTCCAGCATTGAAAAACAAATCAAAGCTCTTAAATCTGGTGCCCATATCGTGGTAGGAACACCAGGCCGTCTCTTGGACTTGATTAAACGCAAGGCCTTGAAATTACAAGATATTGAAACGCTTATCCTTGACGAAGCGGATGAAATGCTCAACATGGGCTTCCTTGAAGACATCGAAGCCATCATTTCACGTGTCCCTGAAAATCGTCAAACCTTGCTCTTTTCAGCAACCATGCCAGATGCTATCAAACGTATCGGTGTCCAGTTTATGAAAGACCCTGAACATGTCAAGATTGCTGCTAAGGAATTGACAACAGAATTGGTTGACCAGTACTATATCCGTGTTAAGGAACAAGAAAAATTTGATACTATGACCCGTCTTATGGATGTTGAACAACCAGAACTTGCTATCGTATTTGGCCGTACCAAACGCCGTGTGGATGAATTGACTCGTGGACTTAAAATCCGTGGCTTCCGTGCAGAGGGAATTCATGGTGACCTAGATCAAAATAAACGTCTTCGTGTCCTTCGTGACTTTAAAAATGGCAATCTAGATGTTCTGGTTGCGACGGACGTGGCAGCGCGTGGTTTGGATATTTCAGGTGTGACCCATGTCTACAACTACGATATTCCACAAGATCCTGAAAGTTACGTTCACCGTATCGGCCGTACAGGTCGTGCTGGTAAGTCAGGACAGTCTATTACTTTTGTATCTCCAAACGAAATGGGCTATCTCCAAATCATCGAAAACTTGACTAAGAAACGCATGAAAGGCTTGAAACCAGCGACAGCAGAAGAAGCCTTCCAAGCTAAGAAACAAGTAGCTCTCAAGAAAATCGAACGTGATTTTGCAGACGAAACTATTCGTGGAAACTTTGAGAAATTTACTAAAGATGCTCGTAAGTTAGCTGCAGAATTTAGTCCAGAAGAATTGGCTATGTATATCTTGAGTCTGACAGTCCAAGATCCAGACAGCCTTCCAGAAGTGGAGATTGCGCGTGAAAAACCACTACCATTTAAACCATCAGGTAATGGCTTCGGTGGCAAAACTAAGGGAGGTCGTGGAGGCCGTCGTGGGGACGACCGTCGAGACCGTGATCGCCGTGGCAATGGTCGTCGTGATGAGTTCAAGAAAGGCAGTCGTGGGAACGATCGTTTTGATAAAGACAGACGTTACCGTAATAAAGACAATAAAAAACCTCGCAACACTTCAAGTGAAAAGAAAACAGGCTTTGTTATTCGTAACAAGGGAGACAAATAGGAAAAAGCGATTCACAGTGTGAATCGCTTTTATATATAAGGAGACCGATAGTAAAAGAAGATGTATAAAAGTAAAGGAAAGGTGAGATGGGAAGGGGAACTTTAATCCATCTTCTTATAATATTATTATATAAACATCAAAACGGAATGTCAATAAAAAATTGCTATTTTTATAAAATATTTTTGCTTTTAAAAATTGCAATTCAATAAGCAATTTTCAGATAATTATTGAAATAAAGACTTTTCTATGTTATAATGGAAGCGATTATATGCGAGGTAAAAAATGGCACATTTATTAGAAAAAACAAGAAAAATTACATCAATTTTAAAACGCTCAGAAGAGCAAATGCAGGATGAACTTCCATACAATGCCATTACACGTCAACTAGCAGACATTATTGATTGCAATGCCTGCATTGTCAATAGCAAGGGACGACTTTTGGGCTATTTTATGCGCTATAAAACCAATACAGATCGCGTAGAGCAGTTTTTCCAAACCAAGACGTTCCCAGATGACTATGTACAAGGGGCAAACATGATCTACGATACGGAAGCCAATCTTCCTATTGAACATGATTTGACCATTTTTCCTGTAGAGAGCCGTGCGGATTTTCCAGATGGTTTGACAACCATTGCTCCCATTCATGTATCAGGGATTCGCCTAGGTTCCTTGATTATTTGGCGCAATGATAAGAAATTTGAAGATGAGGATTTGATTCTTGTTGAGATTGCGAGCACAGTGGTAGGGATTCAACTCTTGAACTTCCAACGTGAAGAAGATGAGAAAAATATCCGTCGCCGTACTGCTGTAACCATGGCAGTCAATACCCTCTCCTACTCAGAACTTCGTGCTGTTTCAGCTATTTTATCTGAGCTAAATGGAAATGAAGGACAATTGACTGCATCTGTCATTGCAGACCGTATCGGTATCACGCGCTCAGTGATCGTCAATGCTCTCCGTAAGCTAGAGTCGGCAGGAATTATTGAAAGCCGTTCACTAGGAATGAAGGGAACCTATCTCAAAGTATTGATTTCAGATATCTTTGAGGAAGTGAAAAAGAGGGACTACTAATGGCAAAGGCTTTAATCTCAATTGACTATACAGAGGATTTTGTAGCAGATCAGGGAAAATTGACAGCAGGTGCTCCTGCTCAAGCTATTTCTGAGGCGATTGCTCAGGTGACTAGACTGGCTTTTGATCGTGGAGACTATGTTTTCTTCACCATTGATGCTCATGAGGAAGGGGATGATTTTCATCCTGAGAGTAAACTTTTCCCACCTCACAACATCATTGGAACTAGTGGTCGCAACTTGTATGGAAAACTAGCGGATTTTTACCAAGCCCATGCTTCTGATAGTCGTGTCTTTTGGATGGACAAGCGTCACTATTCAGCATTTTCAGGAACGGATTTAGATATTCGCTTGCGAGAACGTCGAGTTGATACAGTCATCTTAACTGGTGTTTTGACAGATATTTGTGTTCTCCATACGGCTATTGATGCTTATAATTTAGGTTATCAAATCGAGGTTGTCAAGCCTGCGGTTGCCTCCATCTGGCCAGAAAATCATCAGTTTGCTCTAGGACATTTTAAGAATACTCTGGGAGCCAAATTATTGGATGAAAATCTTGATGAAATTAAAGAATGATTCCCTTGGAAAAATGAAAAAAATCTGAAAAAAGTGTTGACAAAGATTTTGAAAGTTGATATACTAGTAAGGTAATCGACGCGGGGATGGCGGAATTGGCAGACGCGCAGGACTAAGGATCCTGTGACCGCTTTAGGTCGTGAGGGTTCAAGTCCCTCTCTCCGCATAGGGTAAGAGTTAGCTTTTGCTAGCTCTTTTTGTTTTTCTAAAGAGGACTAGAGGAGGTATTTTGGATATCGGAAGCTATTGGCATCAAGAACTATCATTTATAGGATGGAGTTGGTTTTTGATTGCTAAAACGTGTTCTAAATATGAGGAAAGTTAGCAGTAGCTAGCTTTTTCATTTTTCAAAACATAAATCAAAAAGTTTTTTCGATTTCATAAACATTTCATATTTGGATTTTATAATAGACTTACAAATATGGAGGTGACAAATGAATCCAATCCAAAGAGCTTGGGCTTATGTCAGCAGAAAACGACTGAGAAGTTTTATTTTATTTCTGATTTTATTTGTTCTTTTAGCAGGAATTTCAGCCTGTTTGACTCTGATGAAGTCCAACAAAACAGTAGAAACAAATCTTTATAAATCTCTCAATACCTCTTTTTCTATTAAGAAGATAGAGAATGGTCAGACCTTCAAGTTATCGGACCTAGCATCCATTAGCAAGATTAAGGGACTGGAAAATGTCTCTCCTGAACTCGAGACGGTCGCAAAACTAAAAGACAAGGAAGCAGTCAGTGGCGAGCAGAGCGTTGAACGTGATGATGTGTCAGCCGCGGACAAGAATTTGGTTAGCTTAACGGCTCTGGAGGATTCATCCAAGGATGTGACCTTCACCAGCTCAGCTTTCAATCTAAAAGAAGGTCGACACCTTCAAAAAGGGGATTCAAAGAAAATCATCATCCACGAAGAGCTGGCTAAGAAGAATGGTCTTTCGCTGCATGACAAGATTCGTTTAGATGCTGGACAGTCAGAAGCTGGTAAAGGACAAACTGTCGAGTTTGAGATTGTCGGCATCTTTTCTGGTAAAAAACAAGAGAAATTCACAGGTTTGTCTTCTGACTTCAGTGAAAATCAAGTCTTTACAGACTATGAAAGTAGCCAAATCCTTTTGGGAAATGGTGAATCTCTAGTCAGTGCAGCTCGCTTTTATGTAGAAAATCCTAAGGAAATGGACGGACTCATGAAGCAGGTAGAAAACTTGTCTTTGGAAAATCAAGGCTATCAAGTCGAAAAGGAAAACAAGGCTTTTGAACAAATCAAAGACTCAGTTGCTACTTTCCAAACCTTTCTGACCATCTTCCTTTATGGGATGTTGATAGCAGGAGCTGGAGCCTTAATTTTGGTCTTGTCTCTCTGGTTGAGAGAACGGGTCTATGAAGTGGGGATTTTACTGGCACTTGGAAAAGGCAAGAGCTCGATCTTCCTACAATTCTGTTTAGAGGTAGTTTTGGTATCTCTCGGTGCTTTACTTCCAGCATTTGTTGCAGGAAACGCCATCACAACTTACCTACTCCAAACTCTACTAGCAAGCGGAGATCAGGCAACCTTACAAGACACGCTAGCTAAAGCAAGCAGTTTATCAACCAACATCCTATCTTTTGCAGAATCCTATGTTTTTCTAGTTCTGCTTAGTTGCTTATCTGTAGCTCTTTGTTTCCTATTCTTATTTAGAAAATCACCGAAAGAAATTTTATCATCTATTAGTTAAGAAGGAGAAATCATGACTTTATTACAATTACAAGACCTTACCTACCGTTATAAGAACACTGCTGAAGCAGTCCTATATCAGATCAAGTATAATTTTGAACCCGGGAAATTTTACAGTATTATTGGTGAGTCAGGAGCGGGGAAATCCACTCTCTTGTCCCTACTGGCTGGTCTAGATAGTCCTGTTGAAGGTTCTATCCTTTTCCAAGGCGAGGACATTCGTAAGAAGGGGTATTCCTACCATCGTATGCACCATATTTCCCTGGTCTTTCAAAATTATAACTTGATAGATTATCTTTCTCCACTGGAAAATATCCGCTTGGTCAACAAAAAGGCAAGCAAGGATACACTGCTTGAGCTTGGTTTGGATGAAAGTCAGATCAAGCGGAATGTTCTCCAGTTATCAGGTGGTCAACAACAACGTGTTGCTATTGCTCGTAGTTTGGTCTCGGAAGCTCCAGTTATTCTTGCAGATGAGCCAACAGGAAATCTGGACCCTAAAACTGCTGGAGATATTGTCGAACTGCTCAAATCACTTGCCCAGAAAACAGGTAAATGTGTCATCGTCGTAACTCACAGCAAAGAAGTGGCACAAGCGTCAGATATTACACTTGAATTGAAGAACAAGAAACTGACTGAAACTCGCAATACTACGAAATAATATGAGCTTTTTCTGTTAGAACTATAAAATAGAACAAAATCTAGAAAGGGAACCTATGTTACACAACGCATTTGCCTATGTTGCAAGGAAGTTTTTCAAATCGATTGTCATCTTCCTGATTATTCTCCTCATGGCGAGCTTGAGTTTGGTTGGCTTGTCAATCAAGGGAGCTACTGCCAAGGCTTCTCAGGAGACATTTAAAAATATCACCAACAGCTTCTCCATGCAAATCAATCGTCGCGTCAATCAAGGAACGCCACGTGGTGCTGGGAATATCAAGGGTGAAGATATCAAAAAAATCACCGAAAACAAGGCCATTGAGTCTTATGTGAAACGTATCAACGCTATCGGAGATTTGACTGGCTATGAACTTATTGAAACTCCAGATACCAAGAAAAATCTGACACCTGACCGTGCCAAACATTTTGGAAGTAGCTTAATGATTACAGGTGTCAATGATTCCTCTAAAGAAGACAAGTTTGTCTCCGGTTCTTATAAGCTGGTCGAAGGTGAGCACTTAACCAACGACGACAAAGACAAGATTCTCCTGCACAAGGACTTGGCAGCCAAACACGGCTGGAAAGTCGGAGATAAGGTCAAACTAGACTCCAATATCTATGATGCAGACAATGAAAAAGGAGCCAAGGAAACAGTTGAAGTGACAATCAAGGGACTCTTTGATGGTCACAATAAGTCAGCAGTAACCTACTCACAAGAACTCTATGAAAACACAGCTATCACAGACATTCACACTGCTGCAAAACTTTATGGATACACAGAAGACACAGCTATTTATGGGGACGCAACCTTCTTTGTAACAGCAGACAAGAACTTGGATGATGTCATGAAAGAGTTGAATGGCATCAGTGGTATCAACTGGAAGAGCTACACACTTGTGAAGAGCTCATCTAACTACCCAGCTCTTGAGCAATCCATCTCTGGTATGTACAAGATGGCTAATCTCCTCTTCTGGGGTAGCTTGAGTTTCTCAGTCCTTCTCCTTGCACTCTTGCTCAGCCTTTGGATCAACGCCCGTCGCAAGGAAGTGGGAATCCTCCTCTCTATCGGTCTCAAGCAGACAAGTATCTTGGGGCAATTCATCACTGAATCTATCTTGATTGCCATCCCTGCTCTCGTTTCTGCTTACTTCCTAGCCAACTATACAGCTCGTGCAATCGGAAACACCGTCCTAGCCAATGTTACTTCAGGTGTTGCCAAGCAAGCCAGCAAGGCAGCTCAAGCTTCTAACCTTGGTGGTGGTGCAGAAGTAGATGGCTTTAGCAAGACCTTGTCGAGCCTAGACATTTCCATTCAGACATCAGACTTTATCATCGTCTTTGTCCTTGCCTTGGTTCTAGTGGTTCTCGTTATGGCACTTGCCTCAAGCAATCTCCTCAGAAAACAACCAAAAGAGCTCTTGCTCGATAGCGAATAACAAACTTGCTACCTATTCTCCCCTAAATGGGGTATAATATAGGTAGCATTTTTATCTGTTTTGTCTTGATAAGGACTCTTCCTATCGGGATGAAACAGAGAAGATTTACAAGAAATTTAAAGGAATGTGAAACGTTTTTTCTATGAAAATTTTAATTGTAGAAGATGAAGAGATGATCCGTGAGGGGATTAGTGACTATTTGACGGATTGTGGTTATGAAACCATTGAGGCTGCGGACGGACAAGAAGCCTTGGAGCAATTTTCCAGCTATGAAGTTGCTCTAGTGCTACTAGATATCCAGATGCCCAAGCTCAATGGTTTAGAAGTCCTAGCGGAGATTCGTAAGACAAGTCAGGTTCCTGTCTTGATGTTGACCGCCTTTCAGGATGAGGAATACAAGATGAGTGCCTTTGCCTCTCTAGCAGATGGCTATCTTGAAAAACCCTTCTCCCTCTCCCTTTTAAAAGTAAGGGTGGATGCAATTTTCAAGCGCTACTACGATACGGGACGAACCTTTTCCTATAAGAATACTAAGGTGGATTTTGAAAGCTACAGTGCAAGCCTAGCAGGTCAAGAAGTGGCTATCAATGCCAAAGAGTTGGAAATTCTTGACTATCTGGTGAAAAATGAAGGCCGGGCCTTGACTCGGTCTCAGATAATCGATGCCGTCTGGAAGGCGACAGATGAAGTTCCCTTTGACCGTGTTATTGATGTTTATATCAAGAAACTGCGGAAAAAGCTAGACTTGGATTGCATCCTCACTGTGCGCAATGTTGGTTATAAATTGGAGCGAAAATGAAACGAACAGGTTTATTTACAAAGATATTTATCTATACCTTCTCGATTTTTAGTGTTCTGGTCGTCTGTCTTCATTTAGCCATTTATTTTCTCTTTCCCTCTACTTATCTGAGCCATCGTCAGGAAACCATTGGTCAGAAAGCGACAGCTATTTCCCAGTCCCTAGAGGGAAAGGATAGGCAAACTATCGAACAAGTGTTAGACTTGTATTCCCAGACTAGTGATATCAAGGGAGCCGTCAAGGGAGAGATGACCGAGGACAAGTTAGAAGTCAAGGACAACCTTCCTCTGGACACAGACCGCCAGACCACCTCTCTCTTTATCGAGGAGCGTGATGTGAAAACGCAAGATGGTAGCACCATGACTCTTCAATTTCTAGCTTCCATGGACTTGCAAAAGGAAGCAGAGCAGATTAGTCTCCAATTTCTTCCCTATACCTTGTTGGCGTCGTTTCTGATTTCCCTCTTGGTGGCCTACATCTACGCTCGGACTATTGTTGCCCCGATTTTGGAAATCAAGCGGGTGACCCGTAGAATGATGGAACTAGATGCTCAAGTGCGATTGCGCGTGGATTCTAAGGATGAAATTGGTGATCTCAAGGAACAAATCAATAGCCTCTACCAGCACCTTTTGACTGTTATTGCAGACTTGCATGAGAAGAATGAAGCTATTCTCCAGCTTGAAAAGATGAAGGTCGAATTCCTACGAGGGGCCTCTCATGAATTGAAAACACCTCTGGCTAGTTTGAAGATCCTAATCGAAAATATGAAAGAAAATATCGGTCGCTACAAGGATAGAGACCACTATCTGGGAGTGGCCTTGGGGATTGTGGATGACCTCAGTCACCACGTTCTCCAGATACTTTCTCTCTCTTCTGTGCAGGAATTGCGAGAGGAGAAGGAGAACATTGACCTAGTCCAGATGACACAAAGTCTAGTCAAGGATTATGCTTTGCTCGCCAAGGAGAAAGAACTTCAGATTGACAATAGTTTGACCCATCAGCAGGCTTACATAAACCCATCTGTGATGAAGTTGATCCTATCGAATCTCATCAGTAATGCTATCAAGCACTCCACTCCAGGCGGCCTGGTCCGCATTGGCGAGAGAGAAGGAGAACTCTTTATCGAGAATAGCTGTAGTCCTGAAGAACAAGAAAAACTATCCCAGTCTTTTTCTGGCAATGCTAGTCGCAAGGCCAAGGGTTCGGGGATGGGGATCTTTGTGGTCAAAAGTTTATTAGAACATGAGAAATTACCTTATCATTTTGAGATGCAAGATGATCGCTTGACCTTTTTCATACGTTATCCTAAAGTCGTGCAAGACTAAGGGAAAGAAAGGGTTTACATTGATTGGGCTAGAAGAAATTCAATCTAAAGTATGGGAAAAACTAGCTTTTTTTATTAAAAAGTGATAAAATGAACAATGTAAATGGGATGTCCCAAAAAATATATAGGAGGCCTGACAAATGGCAATCGTTTCAGCAGAAAAATTTGTCCAAGCAGCTCGTGACAACGGTTATGCAGTTGGTGGATTTAACACAAACAACCTTGAGTGGACTCAAGCTATCTTGCGTGCAGCAGAAGCTAAAAAAGCTCCAGTTTTGATCCAAACTTCAATGGGTGCTGCTAAATACATGGGTGGTTACAAAGTTGCTCGCAACTTGATCGCTAACCTTGTTGAATCAATGGGTATCACTGTACCGGTAGCTATCCACCTTGACCACGGTCACTACGAAGATGCACTTGAGTGTATTCAAGTTGGTTATACTTCAGTTATGTTTGACGGTTCACACCTTCCAGTTGAAGAAAACCTTGAAAAAGCTCGTAAAGTTGTAGAATTTGCTCACGCAAATGGTGTATCAGTAGAAGCTGAAGTTGGAACTATCGGTGGTGAAGAAGACGGAATCATCGGTGATGGTGAATTGGCTCCAATCGAAGATGCTAAAGCAATGGTTGCAACTGGTATCGACTTCTTGGCAGCTGGTATCGGTAACATCCACGGTCCATACCCTGCAAACTGGAAAGGTCTTCACCTTGACCACTTGCAAAAATTGACTGAAGCTGTACCAGGATTCCCAATCGTATTGCACGGTGGTTCAGGTATTCCTGATGATCAAATCCAAGCAGCTATCAAACTTGGTGTTGCGAAAGTTAACGTTAACACTGAATGCCAAATCGCATTCGCTAACGCAACTCGTAAATTTGCTCGTGACTACGAAGCAAACGAAGCAGAATACGACAAGAAGAAACTCTTCGACCCACGTAAATTCTTGGCTGACGGTGTAAAAGCTATCCAAGCATCAGTTGAAGAACGTATCGACGTATTCGGTTCAGAAGGTAAAGCTTAATCTAGCTGAACAATACAAATCATAAACCTGCCCATGAGGGTGGGTTTTTTGTGTGGTGGAAATAAATTATTTTTCAAGTTTAGGAGGTGGAATTTAATTTGATTCTAAGAAATTTTTTAATTTATGATAAAATAATATCAGGCTTTCAAAGGGAGGAGGAGAGTCATGAGTTCAGCGGATTTTATCTTTTTAGATGGTTATGAAAATGCAGAATTTGATATCCAAGCATTTTGTGCTTCGCTGAGAGATAGGTATTCAGGTGTGATTATAAGGGAAGAAAACGATCATGAAAAAGCCTATCGTCTTTTATGGGATTACCAAAGTCCCGAGGTCTCAGTTGAGGGTGCTTTGAATCGAAAAAATGATGTCTTCGTTATAAACTACTTTGATTCAAAAAATCGGTTACAAGATTATGCCGCCTATATCCTCTGGCTTCGGGAATGGTTTCCATCAGATCAGAAGGTTCTCTTTTGTGATGAGGGCTACACGAAGATATTTCCTCTTCCTCACGACATATCTACAAAGGAGATTGAAATGAAACTTCATAATGAAGGATAAAAAAGTGAATCGAATAGATTCATTATTGAATTTCAAAGTATCAGAAGGAATCATTTGAGGCGACAAAGGTCACCTTTTTGTGTACTGTTGAAGTTGATTAAAGATAGTGAAATTTTTATCGTATATGTATAGCAATGTTGCATCGTATTGGAAAGGTTTTCGTGCTATAATATTAATTAACAATAAAATTTAGTACATCAAAAATTACTAGAGATGTGGGATGTGAGGTTTAAGATGAGACAAGCAGGACAATTTGATTGGGTAGATTTTTATAAAGAATTTGCGTTTAAACTTGTGAGCTATAAAGAGAAAAGGGCAGAGCTCATTCAAAAGGTTAAGGCAATTTATCAAATGACGGGCATTTCAATGCCAACCTTGGACAAGGACAACAATATCATGGATATTGACCCTTTTACAATTTTTGGTCTATTCAATAAAGGATTGAAAGATGAAAATCGGATTAAAATTTTGACTGCTATTGCAGAATTATTCGAATTATCCCATGACATTCCAACTACGTTCGACAGTATTCCTGTTCTTAACACACAGAATGCAACCTACTATCTTTTTTATGCAGATAGAGGGGATAGCGATATTGATGATTTGTGGGAGCTTTTTATAGCAGCATTAGCTTATTCTGAAGATCCATCATCTGAGAATAAGGAGATTTTCTCAGGATATTTTGATAAAGTCATCAATAGAAAAAATAATGGCAATGCTAAAATTACGATGGGTTTATATTGGATTGCCCCAAATTCATTTCTGAATCTAGATAGTCGAAATAGATGGTATATTTACGAATCCGGGAAATTACCTCTAGAATTAGTCCATAAACTCCCAAAGGTGAATTCGAAAGTTTCAGCATCAGACTATTTTTCTATTGTTGACTCACTTAAAAACTATTTAGATAGTCCACAATCTGAATTGAAAAACTTCAAGGAATTGTCTTTTGAAGCTTGGAAGTATTCTGAACAGGTGAATAAAGAAGAACAAGCGAAAAAAGAAGTTAGTGAGAGTTCAGCACCTAGATACGATCTACCATCTGAAGACACTAAAAAATCAGAAAAAGTGGATACTAGCTATACAAGGGAAGATTTTCTAAAAGAAGTTTTTGTGTCAGCAGAGGATTATGATCGATTGGCAACGATTCTTCGCCTTAAGAAGAACATCATATTGGAGGGGGCTCCGGGTGTTGGAAAAACATTTACTGCTGATCGACTAGCTTACTCACTGATGGGTGAAAAAGCGATCGATAGGGTAAAGATGGTTCAGTTTCACCAAAGTTACTCGTACGAAGACTTTATTATGGGATTTAGACCTTCTGCCAGTGGTTTTGAACTAAGAAAAGGTCCCTTCTATCAATTTTGTAAACAGGCTGAGGGCGATGAAAGCAATGATTATTTCTTTATCATTGACGAAATTAATCGAGGAAATTTGAGCAAAATATTTGGTGAATTGTTTATGCTTATCGAAATGGATAAGCGAGGAAGAGATCTACAGCTTCTTTATTCGGATGAACAATTCTCAATTCCGGAGAACTTATACATTATTGGTATGATGAATACTGCCGATCGTAGCTTAGCCATGCTAGATTTTGCTTTGAGACGAAGATTTGCATTTTTTGAGTTGAAACCAGGATTTGATTCGGATGGCTTCAAAGAATATCAATCACACTTGAAGAATGAAAAATTTGATGCATTAATAAATACTGTGAAGCATCTAAATGAAATCATCGCTTCTGATGAAAGTTTAGGAGAGGGTTTTTGCATAGGCCATAGTTATTTTTGTAATCTAATACCGAATAGTATCGACCAACAAGTTCTTTCGAGTATTGTAGAGTATGAACTGATACCTCTTTTAAAGGAGTATTGGTTTGATGAACCTAGCTTAGTTAAAGAATGGAGTGGCAATCTAAGGAGTGCGATTAAGTGATACCGATAAAGAATGTTTATTACATGCTGACTTATGCTTTTAAGGTTCTTAAGGGGCAAGGATATCAGAAACTTGCCACAGAGGAGTTTCATCATACGGCTGATTTGATGAGTGCTGTCTTGGCCAAAGGAATTGCCATACAGCTTAAGAGAGGACTGGGAAAGGAATACCTTGCTCAAGTAGAAGAACTCTCTACACTAAGGGGAAAAATTGAGATTGCAGAGTCAATCAAAAGTCAATGTACTCTTGGGAAGAAAATATTTTGTACTTATGAAGAGTTTTCAGTAAATAATAGGATGAACCGTATTATAAAATCAACGGTCAATCTTCTGTTGAAAGCAGATATCTCCAAGGATAGGAAGAAAGAATTGCGGAAATTGATGGTTTATTTCCGTGATGTTGAACCGATTGATTTGGAAACTGTTAACTGGAATCTGCAATACAACAAAAATAATCAATCTTATAGAATGATGATTGCCATTTGCTATTTAGTGGTAAAAGGTTTATTGCAAACAACATCAGATGGTAACATGAAGATGATGAGTTTCTTAGATGAGCGACGAATGAACAGATTGTATGAAAAATTTATCCTTGAGTATTATAAAAAACATTATCCAGAATTAAATGCGAATGCAGCACAGATACCGTGGGCGTTAGACGATGGTATCGGTGAGATGCTCCCTATCATGCAAAGTGATATTCAGCTTCAAAAAGAGAATTCTATCTTGATTATTGATGCTAAATACTATAAAAGTACAACTCAAATGAATTTTAAAAAGTATTCTCTCCACTCCAACAATCTTTATCAGATTTTTACATATGTCAAAAATAGAGAATACCAAAATCAAGAACATGGTAGCAAAGTGTCGGGAATGTTGCTCTATGCAAAGACAGATGAAGTAGTTCAACCAGATAATGTTTATCAAATGCACGGTAATCAAATCAGTGTTCAGACTTTGGACTTAAATCTTTCCTTTAAAGAAATAGCGAATCAATTGGATACCATTGTTGTATCACATTTTGGAAATGTAAAAAAGTTCCGATGAAGCAGCGGAGAGTGAATCTAGTCGTTTTCAAGATATTCGATCACTGGGATATTCTATGCTTTCTTTCCTATCCCACAAAAAACACTTGTTTTCCCTTCTTAATTACTTTATAATAGAGTGTTACTGAGGCCTTCTAATGTGATAAAGAAGGCAGATTTTAGGAGATGAGAAATTGGCTTTTTGTGTTTAGAGGACACGGTTTGTTGATTTCTTACTAAGGGGAGATAGATATGGCAATGATAGAAGTGGAACATCTTCAGAAAAATTTTGTGAAGACAGTTAAGGAACCGGGCTTGAAGGGGGCTTTGCGTTCTTTTATTCATCCTGAAAAGCAGACATTTGAGGCAGTCAAGGATTTGACCTTTGAGGTGCCCAAGGGGCAGATTTTAGGGTTTATCGGCGCAAATGGTGCTGGGAAGTCGACAACCATCAAAATGCTGACAGGAATTTTAAAACCGACATCTGGTTTTTGTCGGATTAACGGCAAGATTCCACAGGACAATCGTCAAGACTATGTCAAGGATATCGGGGTTGTCTTTGGACAACGCACCCAGCTATGGTGGGATTTGGCACTGCAAGAGACCTATACGGTCTTGAAAGAGATATACGATGTGCCAGACTCGCTCTTTCATAAACGCATGGATTTTTTGAATGAAGTCTTGGATTTGAAGGAATTTATCAAGGATCCCGTGCGAACTCTTTCACTGGGGCAACGGATGAGGGCGGACATTGCGGCTTCCTTGCTTCACAATCCCAAGGTTCTCTTTTTAGATGAGCCGACCATTGGTTTGGATGTTTCGGTCAAGGACAATATTCGTCGGGCAATTACTCAGATCAATCAAGAGGAAGAAACAACCATTCTCTTGACCACTCACGACCTGAGCGACATTGAGCAACTCTGTGATCGAATTTTTATGATTGATAAGGGGCAAGAGATTTTTGATGGAACGGTTAGCCAGCTCAAGGAAACCTTTGGCAAGATGAAGACTCTTTCCTTTGAACTGGTACCAGGTCAAAGTCATCTTGTCTCTCACTATGAAGGCTTGTCTGATATGACCATTGATAGACAAGGAAATAGCCTCAATATTGAATTCGATAGTTCCCGCTACCAGTCGGCCGATATTATCAAGCAAACCTTGTCTGATTTTGAGATCCGCGATTTGAAGATGGTGGATACCGATATTGAGGATATTATCCGTCGCTTCTATCGAAAGGAGCTCTAAGATGGTTAAATTGTGGAGACGTTATAAACCCTTTATCAATGCAGGGATTCAGGAGTTGATTACCTATCGAGTCAACTTTATTCTCTATCGAATTGGCGATGTTATGGGGGCCTTTGTCGCTTTCTATCTTTGGAAGGCAGTCTTTGATTCCTCGCAAGAGTCTTTGATTCAGGGCTTCAGTATGGCAGATATCACCCTCTACATCATCATGAGTTTTGTGACCAATCTTTTGACTAGGTCGGATTCTTCTTTTATGATTGGAGAGGAGGTCAAGGATGGCTCCATTATCATGCGTTTATTGCGACCAGTGCATTTTGCGGCCTCATATCTCTTCACCGAGCTTGGGTCTAAGTGGTTGATTTTTATCTCTGTTGGACTGCCATTTTTAAGTGTTATTGTCTTGATGAAAATCTTATCAGGACAAGGAATTGTAGAAGTGCTGGGATTAACCATCCTTTATCTCTTTAGCTTAACCCTAGCCTACCTAATCAACTTTTTCTTTAATATCTGCTTTGGATTTTCAGCCTTTGTGTTTAAGAATCTATGGGGTTCCAATCTACTTAAGACTTCCATAGTGGCCTTTATGTCTGGGAGTTTGATTCCTTTGGCTTTCTTTCCCAAGGTGGTTTCAGATATTTTGTCCTTCTTGCCTTTCTCATCTTTGATTTACACGCCAGTCATGATCATTGTTGGGAAATACGATGCCAGTCAGATTCTTCAGGCGCTTTTGCTCCAGTTTTTCTGGCTCTTAGTGATGGTGGGCTTGTCTCAGTTGATTTGGAAACGAGTCCAGTCTTTCATCACCATTCAAGGAGGTTAGTATGAAAAAATATCAACGCATGCATCTAATTTTTATCAGGCAATACATCAAGCAAATCATGGAATACAAGGTGGATTTTGTGGTTGGTGTGCTAGGAGTTTTTTTGACCCAAGGCTTGAATCTCTTGTTTCTCAATGTCATCTTTCAACATATCCCATCACTAGAAGGTTGGACTTTTCAAGAAATCGCTTTTATCTATGGATTTTCCTTGATTCCCAAGGGACTGGACCATCTCTTTTTTGACAATCTCTGGGCACTGGGGCAACGATTGGTGAGAAAGGGAGAGTTTGATAAGTATCTGACTCGTCCTATCAATCCTCTCTTTCACATCCTAGTCGAGACCTTTCAGATTGATGCCTTGGGCGAACTCTTGGTCGGTGGCATTTTACTAGGGACAACAGTATCAAGTATTGCTTGGACTCTTCCAAAATTCTTGCTTTTCCTAGTTTGTATTCCTTTTGCGACCTTGATTTATACTTCCTTGAAAATCGCTACTGCCAGCATCGCTTTTTGGACCAAGCAGTCAGGTGCTATGATTTACATTTTTTATATGTTTAATGACTTTGCTAAGTACCCGATTTCCATTTACAACTCGCTTCTTCGTTGGTTGATTAGCTTTATCGTACCTTTCGCCTTTACGGCCTATTATCCTGCCAGTTATTTCTTGCAGGAAAAGGATGGGCTCTTTAATATCGGTGGTTTGATGTTGATTTCCCTTGTTTTCTTTGTTATTTCTTTAAAACTCTGGGATAGGGGCTTGGATGCCTACGAAAGTGCGGGTTCGTAAGAGATAAGATAGGATGAGAGTTAAAAATTAAATATGTTACAAACAACCGTTGAAAATTATAGCGGTTGTTTTTGCATGTTTATTAAGGCATAAATTCTATCCATACCCCTTTTTGCGATTTTGGTAGTTATTCCAGTTAATTGCTACTATTTTTGATGGTGTGAATGTGCTGATAATGTATCCCAGTTAACTACGAAAGTTTTGGGTTTATATTTTTTAATGTACATTAAAAAAAAAATTAATGCGTGTTAATTTTTCTTGACTTAAAATTTTTTAATTGATATACTATTTTTCAGAGAGCTAACAATTATATATAAATGTACTACTCTATTCCACTAGATAATACGTCATAAAACTTTTTATAACAAAGGCTAGCAAGGTTAAAGTTTTCTATCTATTGGGTTTAAAATAAAAAATGAAGGNATTATAATGAAAAAAAGTACGGTATTGTCATTAACTACTGCTGCAGTTATTTTAGCAGCATATGCCCCCAATGAGGTAATTTTAGCAGATGCACCTAGTTCTGAAGATGCTTTAAGAATTTCTGATAAAGAAAAAGTAGTAGCAGATGCACCTAGTTCTGAAGATGCTTTAAAAATTTCTGGTAAAGAAAAAGTAGTAGCAGATAAAGAAACAGAAAAAAATGAACAATCTGAAGAACTTCATAATGTTATAGAAACTTCAAAGGATACTGAGGAGAAGAAGACAACAGTTATTGAGGAAAAAGAAGTTGTTAGTAGAAAGCCTAAGATAGACAAAAAAACTAGTAACGAAGGAGCAAGTATCAAAGAAGACTCCAATCAATCCAAAGGAGATGATGCGAACTCATTTGTAAATAAAGATACAGAAAATCCTAAAAAAGAAGATAAACTTGTCTATATTGCTGAATTTAAAGATAAAGAATCTGGAGAAAAAGTAATTAAGGAACTATCCAATCTTGAGGATACAAAAGTTTTATATACCTATAATACGATTTTTAATGGCGCTGCCATTGAAACAACTCCAGATAATTTGGACAAAATTAAACAAATGGAAGGTGTTTCGTCGGTTGAACGATCACAAAAAGTCCAACCAATGATGAATCATGCCAGAAAGGAAATTGGAGTTGAGGAAGCTATTGATTACCTAAAGTCTATTAATGCTCCATTTGGGAAAAATTTTGATGGTAGAGGTATGGTCATTTCAAATATCGATACTGGAACAGATTATAGGCATAAGGCTATGAGGATCGATGATGATGCCAAAGACTCAATGAAATTTAAAAAAGAAGATTTAAAAGGCACTGATAAAAATTATTGGTTGAGTGATAAAATCCCTCATGCGTTCAATTATTATAATGGTGGTAAAATCACTGTAGAAAAATATGATGATGGTAGGGATTATTTTGACCCACATGGGATGCATATTGCAGGGATTCTTGCTGGAAATGATACTGAAAAAGATATCAAGAACTTTAATGGCATAGATGGAATTGCGCCTAATGCACAAATTTTCTCTTATAAAATGTACTCTGACGCAGGATCTGGGTTCGCGGGTGATGAAACAATGTTTCATGCTATTGAAGATTCGATCAAACACAATGTCGATGTTGTTTCGGTATCATCTGGCTTTACGGGAACAGGTCTTGTAGGCGAGAAATATTGGGAGGCTATTAGAGCATTAAGAAAAGCTGGAATCCCAATGGTTGTTGCTACAGGTAATTTTGCGACTTCTGCTTCAAGTTCTTCTTGGGATTTAGTAGCCAATAATAATCTGAAAATGACAGATACTGGAAATGTAACACGAACTGCCGCACATGAAGATGCGATAGCGGTCGCTTCTGCTAAAAATCAAACCATTGAGTTTGATAAGGTTAACATTGGAGGACAAAGTTTTAAATACAGAAATATAGGAGCTTTTTTCGATAAAAATAAAATCCTAACAAATGAGGATGGGTCAAAAACTCCAAATAAATTAAAATTTGTATATATAGGCAAAGGTCAAGACAAAGATTTGATAGGCTTGGATCTTAAGGGCAAAATTGCAGTAATGGATAGAATTTATACCAAGGATTTAAAAGATGCTTTTAAAAGAGCAACGGATAAAGGCGCACGTGCCATTATGGTTGTAAATACTGTAAATTACTACAATAGAGATAATTGGACAGACCTTCCAGCTATGGGATATGAAGCGGATGAAGGGACTACTAGTCAAGTATTTTCAATTTCAGGAGATGATGGTGTAAAATTATGGAACATGATTAACCCTGATAAAAAAACTGAAGTCAAAAGAAATAATAAGGAAGATTTTAAAGATAACTTAGAACAATACTATCCAATTGATATGGAAAGCTATAATTCTAATAAACCGAATGTAGGTGATGAAAAAGAAATTGACTTTAAATTTGCAGCTGACACAGACAAAGAACTTTATAAAGAAGATATTATAGTCCCAGCAGGGTCTACATCTTGGGGGCCAAGAACAGACTTGCTTTTAAAACCGGATGTTTCAGCACCTGGTAAAAATATTAAATCCACTCTAAATGTTATCAATGGTAAATCCACTTATGGTTATATGTCAGGAACTAGTATGGCAACTCCAATCGTAGCAGCTTCTACTGTTTTGATTCGACCAAAATTAAAGGAATTGCTTGAAAGACCTGTCTTGAAAAATCTTAAGGGAGATGACAAAATAGACCTTACAAGTCTTACAAAAATAGCTCTACAAAATACTGCAAGACCTATGATGGATGCAACCTCTTGGAAAGAAAAGAGTCAATACTTTGCATCACCTAGACAGCAGGGAGCGGGGCTAATTAATGTTGCCAACGCTTTGAGAAATGAAGTTGTAGCAACTTTCAAAAATACAGATTCTAAAGGTTTGGTAAATTCATATGGTTCCATTTCTCTTAAAGAAATAAAAGGTGATAAAAAATACTTTACAATTAAGCTTCACAATACCTCAAACAGACCTTTAACCTTTAAAGTTTCTGCATCAACTGTAACTACAGATGCTCTAACTGATAGGCTAAAACTCGATGAAACATATAAAGATGAAAAATCTCCGGACGGGAAGCAAATTGTTCCAGAAATTCACCCAGAAAAAGTCAAAGGAGCAAATATCACATTTGAGCATGATACTTTCACTATAGGTCCAAATTCCAGCTTTGATTTAAATGCGGTTATAAATGTTGGAGAAGCTAAAAACAAAAATAAATTTGTAGAATCATTTATTCATTTTGAGTCAGTGGAAGAAATGGAAGCTCTAAACTCCAACGGTAAGAAAAGAAACTTCCAACCTTCTTTGTCGATGCCTCTAATGGGATTTGCTGGGAATTGGAACCACGAACCAATCCTTGATAAATGGGCCTGGGAAGAAGGATCAAAATCAAAAGCAATGGAAGGTTATGATGATGATGGTAAACCAAAAATTCCAGGTACCTTAAATAAGGGGATTGGTGGAGAACATGGTATAGATAAATTTAATCCAGCAGGAGTTATCCAAAATAGAAAAGATAAAAATACAACATCCCTAGATCAAAATCCAGAATTATTTGCTTTCAATAACGAAGGAATCAACGCACCTTCATCAAGTGGCTCTAATATTGCTAAAATCTATCCTTTAGATTCAAATGGAAATCCTCAAGATGCTCAACTTGAGAGAGGATTAACGCCTTCTCCACTTGTATTAAGAAGTGCAGAAGAAGGGGTGATTTCAATAGTAAATACAAATAAAGAAGGAGAAAATCAAAAAGACTTAAAAGTCATTTCGAGAGAACACTTTATTAAAGGAATTTTAAACTCTAAAAGAAATGATGCAAAGGGCATTAAATCTTCTAAGCTAAAAGTTTGGGGTGACTTGAAATGGGATGGACTCATTTATAACCCTAGAGGTAGAGAAGAAAATGCCCCAGAAAGTAATGACAAAAAAGATCCTGCTACTAAGATACGAGGACAATTTGAACCGATTGCGGAAGGCCAATATTTCTATAAATTTAAATATAGATTAACCAAGGATTACCCATGGCAGGTTTCCTATATTCCTGTAAAAATTGATAACACCCCTCCAAAGATTGTTTCAATTGATTTTTCAAACCCTGGAAAAATTAAGTTAATTACAAAGGATACTTATCACAAGGTCAAAGAGCAATATAAGAATGAAACGCTATTTGCGAGAGATCAAAAAGAACATCCTGAAAAATTTGACGAGATTGCCAACGAAGTTTGGTATGCTGGGGCCGCTCTTGTTAATGAAGATGGAGAGGTTGAGAAAAATCTTGAAGTCACTTATGCAGGTGAGGGTCAAGGACGAAATAGAAAACTTGACAAAGACGGAAATACCATTTATGAAATTAAAGGTGCAGGAGATTTAAGAGGAAAAATCATTGAAGTGATTGCATTAGACGGTTCTAGCAATTTCACAAAGATTCATAGAATTAAATTTGCTGATCATGCTGATAAAAATGGGATGATTTCCTATTATCTAGTAGATCCTGATCAAGATTCATCTAAATACCAAAAGCTTGGCGAGATTTCCGAATCTAAATTTAAAAATTTAGAAAATAGAAAAGAGGATAGTCTTAAAAAAGATACAACTGAAGTAGAACATCATCAAGAAAATGAAGAGGCTACCGAAGAAAAATCTAGCTTGACTATTCATAAAACAATTTCAACAATTAGAGACTTTGAAAGCAAAGATTTAAAGAAACTCATTAAAAAGAAATTTAGAGAAGTTGATGACTTTACAAGTGAAACTGGTAAGAGAATAGAGGAATACGATTATAAATACGATGATAAGGGAAATATCATTGCTTATGACGATGGTAGTGCCTTAGAATATGAAACTGAAAAACTTGATGAAATCAAATCAAAAATTTATGGCATTCTAAACCCATCTAAAGATGGACACTTTGAAATTCTTGGAAAGATCAGTAATGTTTCTAAAAATGCCAAGGTATACTATGGAAATAACTATAAATCGATAGAAATCAAAACGACCAAGTATGATTCCCATTCAAAAACGATGACATTTGATTTATACGCTAATATTAATGATATTGTGGATGGATTAGCTTTTGCAGGAGATATGAGGTTTTTTGTCAAAGATGATGGTCAGATAAAAGCTGAAACTAAAATTAGAATGCCTGAAAAAAATAAGGAAACTAAAGCAGAATATCCGTATGCATCAAGTTATGGGAATGTAATAGAATTAGGAGAAGGAGATCTTTCAAAAAATAAACCAAATAATTTAACGGACATGGAATCTGGTAAAATCTATTCTGATTCAGAAAAACAACAATATCTATTAAAGGATAACATCATTCTGAGAAAAGGCTATGCACTAAAAGTGACTACCTATAATCCTGGAAAAACGGATATGTTAGAAGGGAATGGAGTCTATAACAAGGAAGATATAGCAAAAATCCAAAAGGCCAATCCTAATCTAAGAGTTTTATCAGAAACAACAATTTATGCTGATAGTAGAAATGTTGAAGATGGAAGAAGTACTCAATCAGTATTAATGTCGGCTTTGGACGGCTTTAACATTGTAAGGTATCAAGTGTTTACATTTAAAATGAATGATAAAGGGGAGGCAATCAATAACGATGGAAATCTTGTGACAGATCCTTCTAAACTTGTATTATTTGGTAAGGATGGTAAAGAGTACACAGGAGAGGATAAGTCCAATGTAGAAGCTATAAAAGAAGATGGCTCTACGTTATTTATTGATGCAAAACCAGTAAATCTTTCAATGGACAAGAACTACTTTAATCCATCTAAAACTAATAAAATTTATGTACGAAATCCAGAATTTTATTTAAGAGGTAAGATTTCTGATAAGGGTGGTTTTAACTGGGAGTTGAGAGTTAATGAATCGGTTGTAGATAATTATTTAATCTACGGAGATTTACACATTGATAACACTAGAGATTTTAACATTAAGCTTAATGTTAAAGACGGTGACATCATGGACTGGGGGATGAAAGACTATAAAGCAAACGGATTCCCAGATAAGGTAACAGATATGGATGGAAATGTTTATCTTCAAACTGGCTATAGCGATTTGAATGCGAAAGCGGTTGGAGTACATTATCAATTTTTATATGATAATGTCAAACCAGAAGTAAAGATTGATCCAAAAGGAAATACTAGTATCGAATATGCTAATGGAAAATCTGTAGTCTTTAACATCAATGATAAAAGAAATAATGGATTCGATGGTGAGATTCAAGAACAACATATTTATGTTAATGGAAAAGAATACAAATCATTTGATGATATTAAACAACTAACAGATAAGACACTAAACATTAAGATTGTTGTAAAAGATTTCGCAAGAAATACAACCGTAAAAGAATTCATTTTAAACAAAGATACGGGAGAGGTAAGCGAATTAAAACCTCATACGGTGACTGTGACAATTCAAAATGGAAAAGAAATGAGTTCAACGATAGTGTCGGAAGAAGATTTTATGTTACCTGTCTATATGGGTGAATTAGAAAAAGGATACCAATTTGATGGTTGGGAAATTTCTGGTTTCGAAGGGAAAAAAGACGCTGGCTATGTTCTTAATCTATCAAAAGATACCTTTATAAAACCTGTATTCAAGAAAATAGAGGAGAAAAAGGAGGAGGAAAATAAACCTACTTTTGATGTATCGAAAAAGAAAGAAAAAACACAATCTAATTCAACTAATGATGTCAACAGTATTGTTTCTGATGAAAATGATAAAAACTTTGAAATTAACAAGAACATTTATCTAAATGAACAAGGAAACTTAACTAATAAAAATACCAACATCAATAGTAAATCAACTAGTAACAATCCTAATGAGTTGCCAAAAACCGGAACAGCAAGCGGAGCCCAGACACTATTAGCTGCCGGAATCATGTTTATAGTAGGAGCTTTTCTTGGATTGAAGAGAAAAAATAAAGATTAAGACAAAAGCTATAGAAAAAATGGTTTATGTACTGAGATTAGATAGTGAGGTGATGACATAGTTTTGTGAAAGTATTGATTTATAAATATATTATTTAGATTTCTATGAAAATGGGAGATTTAATAGAGATATATGTAAAAGCCTTGTCTCAGGACAGGCTTTTTCTAATGGAGATAAAAATTTCTTGACATCTATTCTCAGAGTGCTATACTAAAAGGGTAATCGCCGATTTAGCTCAGTTGGTAGAGCAACGCACTCGTAACGCGTAGGTCACAGGTTCAAGCCCTGCAATCGGCATTTTAAGAATAGAAAAGAAAGATAAAGAATATTTAAAGTGTTAGTTTAAAGGCAATCATCATAATTTAGTTTTTAAAAATAGGTTAGTATTTTTGGAATCTTTGACCAAAGTGTGACCAAAATTTGACCAAAAGTCAATGAATATAGAATAAAGTGGATCAGGAAACTGGTCTATTTTATTTTGTAGTTATTGAGAAAATTGGTCTGTTTTAACTTGACAAATATACGCATAATGTGTATAATAATAAGTGTAAGGAGGTAACGATAATATATGCCACTTACAGGTAAAGAAATGGTGAAACTAGCTCTTGAGAATGGATGGGTTGAAGTTCGTCAAAGGGGAAGTCATCATCATTTTAAGAAAGAGGGTTTTTCTTATCTTGTCACGATTCCAGTTCATGGAAATGAAGATTTAGGAAGAGGATTGGAAAGAAAGATTCTCAAAGATTTAGGATTGTAATTTTTACTTTCCTAAGTCTTTTTACATCAGAGGTAGTAGAATGTTGGAGGTAGTAGAATGTTAAAAACGTATCCAGCTATTTTTCATAAAGAAGGAACAGGATATTGGGTAGAATTCCCAGAATTTGGCGGTGGTACAGAAGGAAAAAATATCGAAGAAGCGATGAAAAATGCTCATGAAATGCTTGAAAATGTTTTAGCTTCTTATATCGATGAAGGGATGGCGCTGCCTACTCCAAGTGATATTTTAAAGATTGAGGTTTCAGATGGTTTTGTATCAATGATTCAAGTCGATCCTGCGCCTTTTGTGAGAAGTAACAAGGCGATTAGGAAAAATGTGACTGTTCCTGAATGGTTAGTTCGTCTTGCTGATCGAGAGAAAATTAACTATTCAGAAGTGCTGGCGCAAGCGTTAGAGAAGAAATTGCAAGTTTGATTTTAAAGAATAGTTATTGATGCTTAAGGAGATAGAATATGGAAATTAAANAAATAAATTATCACGATAGACTTCCCAAAAATATGGTTTCAAAGTTTAATTTTTTTGTGAAGGACTTTTTGAAGGAGTATCCGAATCAATTAGATAAGATGGATTTTAACGAAGTTAAGACAATTAACAAAGAATATGAAGGGGATTTAGAAGTCTATTTTGTTGAATTCATGCTTTGTAAAAAGGGAAAAGGCGGATTTTTTTCTCTAGCTAGCACGGTTAATGAGTTGTTTGTATCCTGTAATGATGAACTTTGGGGAACTGTGATTTTAGAGTAAAAGGCGAAGGAAAATCAAACATTCCTGGATATTTAATTCGCTTTTTGGGTCAAAATAGGCAACCAGGTATTTAAAATTTGTTCGGAAATAGAAAAAATAACACTATCTTAGATAATGTTATTTTTTTTATTTTCTTTGAAAAATTCGGTGGCTATTTCTTTCACGTACACTTCGTAGGAACTTGGTATACCTGCATTTTTGAGATAATCATGGTAGTTGAAGTGTTCATCTATCGGATACTCGCTGTTGATTAGGCTCATAAAATCAAGAATTCTCCCCTTTTCAGCTCTGTTTTCGATGCGCTGTGAGAAGGTATCGATATGAGCAAGGGAGTTATGGGAGTCATCATTCAGTAAATGGTGCTTCTCGTGTAGTAGGATATTGATTTTTTCTATATCTGTAGTGTCGGAGCGTAGAAAGATGAAGTGTTGATTATTTACAAAAAGATAACGACCTTTTGTTTCTAAATAGTCTAACAAGACAACCTTGCAATTTAGGGCTTCGATTTCTTCTATGACTTTTCTTAGTTCCATACTATTTCTTGTTTGCAAAGTATTCTTTTAGGAAGTCTTTGATAATCATTCTATCGTTATCTTTTATGGGTATACCATTATAGGCGACTGAGTTATCTATAGCTGTATCGATGTCTGCGTCGAGAGTTGAATTTGGAGTATCGGTTTGACCTAGCAGATAATCAGTAGAAACATTGAAAAAGTCAGCTATCAAGGTAAGTTTTTCTTGAGTAGGTTTTTTCTTATTTCGTTCCCAATCTGCATAACTTGATTGGGCTATATTTAACTCTTGAGCAATTTCTTTTTGAGTATAGCCCTTGTTTTTTCTTAGTTCTTTTAGTCGTTCGGAAAACATAAGAGATCCTTTCTAAATAAAAAATAAATTTTTTCAAAAAAGTGTTGACAAAAATCGCCAATAGCTATATAATATAAATATAGCTGATAGCGATAAAACAAAACAGCTATAATGAATCTTTTATAGTTTTCTTAATAAAATCAATGGTTTCATCTGATAGTAGTTGGTTATTGTAGGAGATTTTATCAGCGTTTAGGATTGATTCGATACGAACCGTTCCGTCAGATAGAAGTTCTTCGATAGAAACACCAAAGAAATCAGAAAACATTTCAAGGGTTGTGAGTGTAGGTCTTCGCCGACCGCTTTCCCATTGTTGGTAAGCTGGTTGAGAAATGTTTAATCTCTCAGCGATTTCCTTTTGGGTTAGATTGTTTTTCAATCTTAATTCTTTTAATTTTTTAGAAAACATAAAAAAAGTTTAAAAAACCTATTGACGATATAGTCAAAAAGTTATATAATAGAAATATAATCAAATGACAATAAAAAGTCAATACCTTTCATAAAATAAATGAGGAGTAGAAAATGGAACAGTCAACTTTCTCAAATAAAGAGAAAACAAAATTACAAATGTTCTCGTTTATTTCAGATATTTCAAGAATTTGTGAAGATAATCTTGAAATGGTGGAAAGTCTTAGAGATAAATATGATATGCAAGAACTTGCTGATATTCGTCTAAAAGATATTGAACGTGTTTCCTTGATGTATCGACAAGCTCTTGGTAAGGTCTTGTTAAAAATGGACGAGGAGATAAACGAAGTTCCGCCTGAAGATTACATTGACTTTGAGACTATTCTTTTCGACTAGGAAAGATGATTTCGTTTCCTTTGCGGATAGGAATTAGCATAGTCCATTTTCCTTTCGAGCGGGTCTTGAAAGCATTGTCCATATTTTTAACTTTATCAACTTTCCTCTTTGTGACTTTCTTTCCATTTTCTTGATAACAATTTCTGTTATGAGAATTGAAATCATCTTTGAGGTGGTTCCCTTGAAGGACGAAAGGGTGCTGTTTACTCCTTGCCATAATATAGATTCCTTTATTTAATTTAATGGTTCTTTAGTACAATCAACTCGTACTTGGTTGTACTGCTAGAGCTATTAAAGCTAGCTAGAGTGAGACTTATGTGTATCTAAAACTTTTAAGAAGAATAATCAATAGTTTGCAAATATGAGTTTTGTTTCAAGTAGATGATTGAGTGATTCCTTTTGAAAGTGATAACAGATATAAGCTATCTCTCTAACTAACGATAGTAGTTATTGGTCTTTGAAAATTAAATAAAAAAACGTGTCAGGCAATGATAGACACTGACCAAACACGAATATTAAATGTAGCAATTTAATTATATGTGAATTTTGGGAAAATGTCAAGAGTTGCTTGATTGTAGATATATTTCATGGAGTTTAGTTGTTTCATCAATTTGCTTAGAAAGTTTGATAAACTTTTCAAACTCTTCCTCAGTAAATTGATAATGGTCTTTTACGTGCTTAGGTGTGATCTTTATTTTAACTTTCTTAAACTCAGCCACATCTACCAACTAGATTCCATGAAATGTATCTACAAAACTTTATAGATTCTAAACTCTTTGCTGACGTTAAGGAAACCATAGATAACGTACAATGATGAATATTGTAGCAAAAGTTGTCAAATATGGATTTGAGTCAAAAGATTTAATGTAAAGATGAATAAGCAACTTCAAAATGTTGTAAATGATAGATATTGTTTTGATAATGATTTCAGTCATAATTTTCTCTTTTCTAATATTTTTTGAAAACAAAAATCCAGCAAAGTGTGTTTCCATCTTACTAAGCTGTTTACGATATTTTGTTTTTTGTTGAATTGGTATTATTATACCATAAGTAAATGGAGTTGGCAAAGAGTTTAGAGTTTGTAAAGTTCATGTTGGGTTTTTCGTCCTTTTGCCTTAGTAGATAAGAAAAGGAAACTGACGGCTGAGAACAGTCAATGATACTTCTTAGAAGGTAGCTAGAGTGAGATAGTGAGGTCTATGTGTTGTATGGTCGGTGTGTGAGAGTAAAATCTTGCTAATGCCTTTGGGTAAGAAAGAGGGGATATTGAGTTATCTTTAAATTTGTGACCTTGGCGCAGGTAGTAAGCTGAGAAGCTGAAAGTATGCGAAGATAGGAGCATACATTTTATATTGCTATATTCTATTAAAAAAACGTAAAAAGGCTTTGAAATAAGCCTTTTTATTTTTACAAAAATTAACAATAACTAGATTTTTATAAAACAGGTTTTGTCCTGATAAGAATTGAAAGTATTGTTAGTTTTCACAAGAGAATATAAGAAGTATTCTTTTATGTAAACTAACAATATGAGTAGAGAATAGAAAAGAGGAAAGATGGATATTTGGATCTACTTAGTAAGAGTTGGAATGCTATTGTCTATGCTTATTTTGTTGCTATTTTTGATTTACTGGATATTTATTTATCCAGTAATTTTGTTTGTATTTGTATTGTTTGTGGTTTTCTTTTCGATTATCACATGTATGTAAGTAGGAAGTAGAAAGGAAAAGGATTTATGTTGAATGTGTCAATGGGACTTCGTTTGTATCGAGAAATGTATAATAAGTCGAAAGAGGACTTAGCGAAGTATTTAGAGATTCAACCGAAAGCGTATGCTCGATATGAAAGTGGGGAACGTGAACCTAGTCTTGAGAAACTATATAAATTGGCTTATCTTTATAACTGTAAAGTTGATGATTTCTTTAATGTTGAAGAAAGTTTTAGTGTTGATCGAGACGAGGTTTTGTCAACTAAAGATTTAGACAATTTAGGTTGTCATCATCAGTTTTCTCATGGTTTGATTGTTATGATGACTGAGGGTAAACCTTATGATGAAATGATTCGTTTTATAGAAAATGATAGGACGAAGTATGCACGAAAATCTGAAGTAAAACAATTTCTACGTGAGTTAATTGAAAAGATTGGTTAGGAGAGGTGAGTAAAATCAAAGATGTTCTTTTGAAAGGAGAAAGAGATGTAAAGACGTATTCTGAAGAATGGATACTGGGAGAATACAATAGAATTTATAGACGATTTTGTTGGAATTTGAAAATCTATGCTCATGTAAAAAATGGTGCTGATGTTTATGTCTCTTCAAAAAGATGTTGTGAAGATTTGTATAATCGTTTGTATGCGGTTGGTNAAGTTACTCGTAGCTATTGTAGTAAGATTGAAATGAAAATTGAAAAAACGTATCACCGTTTCCTAGAAGATGGGGTGATTATTGAAGATTAAAGTAGGAGTATCTGTATGGAATTTTATCCTTGTAAAAAAATGGTTCAAAAATGATTGAATTGGAAGATATGTTATAATGGAATAAATAATATTGTTAAAAGGGGATTTTATAATGAATTTCAAAAGGTCGTTTGCTTTGATTTCAACTGCAACTTTGCTTGCGTTTAGTTGTAGTGTTGTTCATGCAGATTCTGCGAGACAGTCTAAGATTAAAGAATTGGATAGTCAAAGAAGTGAACTTGCTAAGAAGAACGGTGTTACTGGTTATTTGGCTGATGGTCGCTGGTATTCACTTGTTGAAGCTGAGAATAAGGTTGATAGCTTGAAGAAACAAGTTGAAGCCTTGAAAGTTCCATATATTGAAAAGAATACTATTAAGGTAAGTCCTGCTTATGCTAAAGCATTAAAGGATAATTTTGATTATAGTAAGAGTGAAAAAGAACGAGATCAGGCAGAAGAAATACTAAAATCTGAGAGTGCAAAGTTAGTCTTGCAGAAGAATAACTTTGTAACTGTTGCTTCTGATGAAATAGAAGTTTATGATGTAGATAAACTTCCTAAAGATGTAGTGATCGAGTTGAATTATTTTGCTCTTGATATGATTAATCAAGTAAGAAGGCAAATGGGAACTCCTGAAGTAACTCTTGCTCAATCGTCCATTGATTTTGCTAGTAAACTTTCTGCTAAGGTGAAGGAAGCTAATAGAGGAGTTTGGGATTGGCACTATGTGAAGGGCATTAACGAAGTTGCTAGAGAATACGGTTTGCCGACGTCTGGTAAAGAACAAGAAGAAAAAGAGAATGGGTATCAATACTATGAGAATAGTGCAGGTTCTTTTTCGGTTTCAAAACAATCTACTAGAGCAGAATTAAAACGTGCTATCTATGATGCAATTTTAAGATTTTTGTATGATGGTGATGAATTCCTTCATGCCAATTCTATTTCAGGTTTAAATTGGGGTGAACCTAGTAAGGCTGAATATTTTGGATTTTCAATGAATTTATTGAAAGATGGTACGGAAATGAGTTTCATTACAGTTTCTGATGGTCAACTTTCAAAGTCAACTAAGAAGAATTTTAGTACAAAAACTCCTGCGAATACTACAGAAAGTAACAGAAAATTAACTCTTGAAAAGAAAGAAAAAGAGTTGGAATCTGAAAAAAGTAAGCTGGAAAAATTACAATTTTCTTATAAAGAGTATGAAAAGATTTCTAAAGAAATTGATAAGTTAAATGAAGAGGAAGAAAAAGAAAAGGAGAGAATAAGAAAAGAGAAACAGGATAAGAAGAATTCTGCTACTACGAAACCTTCTCAATCGACACAAAAACAAGATAAACCAAAAACGAATGCTTCGTCATCGAAACAGGGAAGCTCTACTGTTAGTAAGAATGGCTGGTTAAAAGAGAATGGTTCATGGTATTTTTATAATGCTGGAAAACGTTTGACTAATACATGGCAAGGTTCATATTATTTGAAGTCAGATGGTAGAATGGCAGAATCTGAATGGATTTATGATAATTCTTATAAGGCATGGTATTACTTAAAATCAAATGGAATTTATGTTCGTGATAGTTGGCAAGGAAGCTATTATCTGAAGTCTAATGGTAAGATGGCAGATAAAGAGTGGATTTATGATAATTATTATCAGTCATGGTTTTATTTAAAAGAAGGTGGTGCTTATGTTAATCATCAATGGTTGAAGATTGATGGTGTATGGTATTATTTCAAGAGTGGTGGTTATATGGTAAGCAACGCTTGGCAGGGCAGCTATTATCTCAAATCTAGTGGAGCTATGGCTGTGAATGAGTGGATTTACGATAGTTATTGGGGCGGTTGGTATTATTTGAAATCTGATGGCTCTTATGCTCGTAATGAGATTGTTCAAGGCAAATATCGTGTTGACTATTCAGGAAAATGGATTTGATATAGATAAAAAGTCAGTTTAAAAACTGGCTTTTTTATTTTGGAAAGGAAATTGAAATGGTTGAAATGATTTTTAAGAGATCTCGTTCTCCTTCATGAGAAGAGAACTGAGTTCAAAAATAATGAGAAAAAATGTTATTTAAAAAAAGGAGAAAAGAAAGTATGTTTAAAACACAAGAAACAAAACAGTTTGGTTCAATTCGTAAATTTAAGAAGTATGGTGCTTGTGGAGTAATTTTGGGTATGGCTGCTCTTGCTATGGCTTTTTCATCAGGTAGTGTATCTGCTGACGAGTTGAGTGCAAATCAAAATGTGCCAAAAACTGTTCAGGAAGCACCTAAACAAGAAGCACCTAAGCAGGACGAAATTGCCAAGAAGAATACTACCGTCGATGTTGTAGTTGATCATTCGACTGTTGATAAGGCTGTTTCTGAAGCTAAGAAAGCAGGTTTAGAAGTGAAACAGGATTCTCCTGTGGATGTAGGTGTTGCTCAGGGGCAAGACGACCTTGCGAAGAAACAAGCTAGTGTAGAAAAGGATTATGCGAATCAAGCAAATACGGTTTCTACTGAAATTGCTGGCTACAAGAAAGATGTAGCAGATAATGAGACTGAGAAGAAGCATGTTCAGGATGAAAACGAAAAAATTCGTCAGGCTCATGAGAAGGCTAAAAAAGACCTTCAAGAAAAGAATGATCAGATTGATAAGCGTAACGATGACGCTCAGAAGAAATATAATCAAGAATATGAAAAATATCTTGGAAAAGAAAAGGAATTCAAACAAGCAAAATCTGATTTGGAAAAATTGGGACTTGCTGGTTCTGCAACTGGTGTGAAAATGTATGGTGAGTACAATGAAGCTGGTCGTGGAAGTATGAATTATTACAAGAATTTTAAGGTTGCATTTGATGGTGTTTCTGGTCTTGAGACGGTGAAAGATTACTTGGGTTATCATGCTGACACAAAGATTACATCAAGTCGAGCAGGTTTGCTGGAAGATTATTCTTGGCGTGATACGGAAGGAAAATTTGTGAACAAGCCTAAAGTTGGAGATTCATTTACGATTCACAACATTGGGGAAACACAATCAGGCAAGAAAATTTCTGCTAAGTTTACGTTTAAGTCTGTAACTCCTGAATGGAAAAAGGATGGTGTGGAATCTGTTTATCATCGTATGTTGGTTTCACATGAGAAAAATTCTGTGACGGGTGCAATTAACTTTAATGTGTTCAATATGCAGGCGGTTGATACTGATATTGAGTATTTTGAAGAAGGTACAGGTAAGAAAATTAAGTTGGCAATGGTTTCTGCATTTAGTGATATTGATTTTGGTCAAGAATTACGCTGGGAGTATGAAGATGGTACTACAGGAATTGTGAAGAATCCAAGTGGATCAGATGTTGTTGAAGCTAATCGTGATGGCAAGACTGTTTACAAGGGTGAACATCGCTGGGATGTTCCAATGGGATATGATGATCCTTCTGGTTTGAATCGTTGGAAGGCAAGTGATCATTATTATAAGAATGTAAGTGATGAAGCTGATGTTCCTGTTGGCTCGATTTTATCTGCTGGATATGGTGAGCGTATGCACTTGTTTTATTCGACTGGAAACAAGTCTCTTGCGACACGCTCTCAAGCTGAATGGGATGCGGTTCGTAAGGCTTCTGATGAACGTCGAAAAGCTGAAGGAAAAGATCCAATGAGTGATGAAGAGTTATTCATGCCTGATTTTGCTTTTCAACTATGGGGTCGTAATGCCTCTATTTCTAAACCGATTATCCCTCCAGTACCGCCAATCAAGCCTACTCTTGAAAAACATGAAAAGGATACAATTCCTGATCCTGAATATCTTTCTGAGCCGGGTAAAGTAAAAACTCGTACTGTGCATGTGCGCTATGCTAACTTGCGCTACAAACCATCTGTAAATCCTACAAAATCTGTTGAAGATATACATGGCAATGATATTAACGAAGCAACAACATTTGACAAGAATGTGAAATTTAAGTTGAAAACTGACTACGCTCCTTATTCAAAATTTACTGCATCACCTAAGTCAATCGCAAAACGTTTTGCGATTGTAGACGATGTGCAAGACGGTGCCTATATGGTCGATGATGCCAAAATTAAGGCAACTGATGATGAAGGAAAAGATGTGAAGCAGTTATTTAACATGTATCATGTTCTTTCTGATAAGGGAAGAACAGATGTTGTTAATGAAATCTTGAAAGAATCAGGGTTCTCGCCAAAAGGCGAGTTCTATATGTGGATTCCAAAAGACAATACTAATTACTATAAGAACTACGTTTCTAAAGGTAAAAATGTGACTTTTGATTTGTTTGCTAAACTGTTGGTAAAAGAAGGTCAAAAGGTTCAAAATGATTTCCATCAGATCGATTTTGGAATTGATCATAAGTCTAATTTGGTAACTGTTGAAGTTCCTGACATCAAGCCTGAAAAACACGCTGTGGACCAAAAGGATAATAAAAAAGTCTTGGATGGTCAAGAAGTACAGATTGGCCAATACATCCGCTATCTACTTGACGGTGTAACCGTGCCTACTAAACACGATAGCCTCTTCCAATATGATGGTAGTGACCAGTTGGATGTGGTTCATGATCGATTCACAGGTAAGTGGTCAGGGATTTTCAAAGGGACAGAGTACACAGCTGAGAAAGACTTGGTTCTTCCTTATGACGTTGTTCTGAAGGATGGTAAAGTAGTCAAAGCTGGTAATCATCTCGCTAAAGGTACAACTTATGCCTTCTTGTTTGAAGTGAACCAAGATACGGATCCTAACTTCCTTAAGAAAATTGTGACCGTTAAATGGAACGAAAAGGAAGGCAAATGGTCGTATGTTATTAACCAGGACTTCTTAAACTCATTAGGTGTAAAAGGCACGTTTGATGCAGACTTCTATCTAGAAGTCGAACGCATTTCGGCTGGTAAGGTTGAAAATACCTTTATCAATACAGTCAATTTACAAGAGATGACGGCTAAAGTGACAACCACAACGCCAGAACCTCCAAAACCAGAGCCTAAAGAACCACACAAGCCACAACCACAAGCATCGCTTCCAAATACTGGAACAGCTTCTAGTTCTAGTATGTTTGGATTTGTTGGTATTGGTATCTTGTCTATGCTAGGACTAGTTGGTTTGAAGAGTAAGAAAGAAGTGGAATAAAATAGTTTAGTGCGCTGTAGAAGGTGGTAGAGTAACAGGAACTACCACCTTTTTATTTTTGAAAAATGTAAATAGAAAAGGAAAATTAAAAAAATGAAAATTGAAAAATTTAAGTTTAATCCTGAAGCAATCGGGAAAGCAAATTATGTTCGTTCTGAAAAAGCTCCAGTGATTATTGAGGGCAAGCCATTTGATGGAACACGTCATATTGTAATGAATGCAAAACATGGTATGTTTTCTATTATTACTCCAAAGGATATGACCGTTTACAAACCGAATGAAGAAGTTGAAGCGATTGATCCTATCTTTATGGAAGATTATGTTGAAGGAGTAAATTTCTCTGCTTCGACGAATGTATTGGCTAAAGGACTTAAACGTGTAGGAGGAAATAAATAATGGCTAAAAATGGACTTGAACTTGGGAATCGTGTAGAAATTTTTTCGAAAAAATATCGTATCTTGAACGATTTGTTGCTGAATCCAAAAGAAGTGTTGGGAGCATGTAAATTTGTTAAAAATGAAGGTGCTCAATTTGTGAATGTTGATCTTGAAACTGGTGAGGGTGATTATGATGGAGTTGAAGTTCTTGTTTATTCAGAAGGACAAGAAGATACTGTATTCTTGAAGGTAACTGAACAGTCAGCAGAAGAAATTGATGCTTTGAATCTTGGTTATCAGGAAGCTATTGATTTTGATACTTTACTTATTGCTTATCATGGTATGCGCAAGGCTGACCGTAATCAAGTTGAGCCTAACAAACATCGTTTTGTTTTTGTAGTTGATAAACTCAAAAGAGTAGGTGGTCAACCTAAACAAAATCAGAAGCAAGAACAGCATCAGGAACACAAGGGATAATTTCTAAAGGAGAAAAGATATGAGTTTATTTCCGGCTTATAGAGGGGTTAGAATATTTCCCTTTATGGAAAAATTGAGGTACTATATTTTTTCTTTTTTCTTTTTGTTGTTTAGTCCTATACTAGCTTTTTTTGTCTATTCAAATTTTGAGAAAATCAAGAATGTAGATATTTTCTCTATTGTCGTTTCAGTAGTTATGTTGATTCTGATAATTGGTGTAAGTATTTATTTGACTTGGTTGTCGCAGGAGCGAATATTCTATTTTCAAAAGAGGGAAAGGGAATCTAGGTTAGCTTTCTTTTTGCGGGAAAATGGATATACCTATACTAAAAAGGTTAAGACAGATTCAGGAACTAGAGATAAAGTTGTTTTTCCTGTTGTTTACATGAAGCAAAATCGTTATGATTTGGAAATTGCTTTTAAAATGGCTGGAAATAAGTTTCAGGATAAGTTTAAGAAGATTGGTAGTGAACTTGAAACAACGTTCTTTATGGACTTTATGGAAGTTCAGGACGATATAAAGTTTAAAACTTACAAACTAGCCTATTCTGCTTTTTTGAATCGAATCAAGGTAACTGATGTGGAGTATTCTGATAAGGGTATTCAATTGATGAAAAATCTGTATTGGAATCCTATTGATGACCCTCATTTACTTGTTTGTGGTGGTACTGGTGGTGGTAAAACGGTATTACTAAGGACATTGATTCGTGCTATGGCTAAAGTTGGAGTGGTGGATATTTGTGATCCAAAACAAGCAGACTTTGTGACTATGGCAGAACAGAAAGCCTTTGAAGGTCGTATTTCTTATCAGGTTAATGACATTGTTGAAATGATTGAAAGGGCTGTTGGTATCATGTTTGCTCGCTATGCTTATATGCGACAAAAACGTGAAGAAAATGGGGATAAGGACTTACGTAAGTTTTATGAGTATGGTCTTGAACCTTATTTCTTAGTGTGTGATGAATACAATGCTTTGTGTGCTATGCTTGATTTTCAAACTAGACAGCGCTTGGATAATGCGATGGGTCAATTCTTACTACTTGGAAGGCAAGCTGGTTGCTTTGCGGTTATCGCTATGCAGAAGCCTTCAAGAGAAGATTTAGGTTCAAAACTACAAGCGAATATCAATTTCCGAATTTCTGTTGGTCGATTGGACGAGGTCGGCTATGACTTAGCCTTCGGGGAAGTCAATAGAAATAAGGAATTTAAGTATGTGAAATATCTTGGTGGTAAACGAGTATATGGTCGAGGGTATGCTAGTGTATATGGAGAAGTCGCAAGAGAATTTTATTCTCCGTTGTTAGAAAAGGGATTCTCCTTTACTGATGAATATGAGAAGATTGAGCGACGACAGAATCCTTTCAACCCTTTAGAAAATCCGAATGCTCAATTATCAGAAGAAGAAAAAGAAAATCTTCAAGCTGAAATGGAAGCACAAGAGGAATTGCAAAAAGGAGAAGTAAAGAAGGCTAGTCCTGAATTGATTCAGGAGTTGATGTCTAGTAAACGACAGAAGGGAGAAAACAATCTTGGTGATCTTGTGAAGGCGAGTGATTTCTCAAGGACTATTGGTGTTAGTTTTTCATCTGTTCAAAATCTATTGAATAAATTGGAAGAAAAAGATGTTATAACTGTTAGTCGAGAAGATGGTTTTTTGTATTTAGATAAAAGACAGATGGCCTTGGTCAAAGATTTGTTTGAGTTGAAGAAAACTAGTACTCAGAAATGGACTGAAATACTAGAAGACTATCCTTTTGAAGAATATTGATTGAGGAGAACTATTCTCCTCTTTTTTGTTTAGATAAGAGTTGGTTGAATAGAGCTTACTAGTAGCTAGTAGCAGAAGCGAGGAAGCGAAGCGACGAGCGCCTGCGGTCACTAGCGGTCACTAGTAGGCTCTATTCAACTAATTAACCCACCTATTCTAATAGGTGGGTAACAAGAGTTACAAAATGCACTTCGCACTTACAGCCACGTGGCTTCGAGGTGTGTCCTTTTTGCAATTTCTTGTATCTCTTTTAGTAAAAATAAGGAGTTTTATAGGAGAAATGGACGGAAGAGAGTTAAAAGAGTTTAGAAAAGAACAAAAAATGACAAGAAAAGAACTATCGATAAAGACTGGTATTCCTGTTTCTACGCTAAAGGCTTACGAGAATGGTTATAGAACTTTGAAAAAAACAGATTTTTTAGAAATAAAAAATCAATTTAGTTTGAAAAGATGTGATGCTAGTCTTACAAGATATATGGTGGATTATTTCAGGTTTACACTTCATAATGAAATTGATGTCTATTTTGTTGCGAAAGAATTTTTTGGATTTGATATAATGCCTAAACCTGAAACGACCTCATTTATGAAATATGAACTGTTGTATCGATATGGGGATATTTGGTTTTTGGGATTTAATTCTTCGTACAGTGAGAATGGAGAAGATAAAAACAGAATTACGGTTCAATTAAGCGGTCAAGGCTGCAGACAGTTAGAAGTCTATCTTGAAAATGAAAATATAACTTGGATTGATTTTATAGAAAAAATTCAGAAGCGTTATGGAAATGATTTTAGCGTTACTAGGATAGATGTTGCAGTTGATGAAATGGTTCAGGAAGATTCAAAGGATAACTTTGATTTATCATCTCTAGTAACTAGATATTATAATCAAGAAATTGTTTCACCATATCTAAGAAACTTTTCATTTGTTGGTGGAGGTGGATTTGATTTTGAGAATCCCTTAGAAATAGAAAATAGACAAGGGTTATCAATTTATCTTGGTAGTCGGCAGTCTGAAATGTATTTTAACTTTTATGAAAAAAGATATGAGATAGCAAAGAAAGAAGGGATAAGCGTATCAGATAGCGTAAGGTTGTTTGGGATATGGAATCGGTATGAGGTTCGATTTTCACAAGGCAAGGCAAGGTCGTTTGTTACAGAAGTTTTAGAAGGTGCTGAGATTGCTGAGTTGACAAGGTCGATATTTCAAGGTGCAATTCAGATTTATGATGGTACTGATGAACACGGTTTTAGAATGTATGATAGCAAGTGGCAAAGTCTTTTTGGAAATGACGAAGCAATCAGACTTTCAGTTAGTCCTGAGCCTTATTCTGTAGAAAGAACGATAAGATGGCTTGTTGAGAGGGTTTCTAATTCGTTAGTGTATGTTTCTGAGATTGATCGATTGTTCATGCAAGAGAATATGAAAAAAATAATGAGTTCAGGAGAAATTACGCCAAGACAACGAAAAGAACTAGAATTTCTTCAAAGTCAGTTAGGGAGTCTTACATGATTGAATATAAAGATATTGAAAAGATTGTCTATTTGATTCCTGACAGAAATTTTTATGATGGAGTAATTGATAGTAAGGTTGCTAGAGAGTATCAAGCCTATATTGAATTTCAATCACAAAAGTACAACCAGACAAAGAGAAAATGTGATTGGGATGAACTGAAACGCTTGAATGCAGAATATGGAAGGTATTTAGCGAATGAAGTTGATGTAAAAAGAAAATTATTGTGGTTTGGGTTGCTAAGAAGGAATAAAGAAGATATGGAAGAAGAATGTTTAAAGTTGATTGAAAGATTTCATTTAGAAAGATGGGTTTAGGAATGGAGAAATTTCATGAAAAATTAAAAATGTTAAGGAAGAAAGAGGGATTTACACAACAAGAAGTTGCTGATTTTTTTGGAATACAACAAGCTGTTTATCAAAAGTGGGAAAGTGGAAATCGCAAACCTAGTTATGAGAATTTAAGTCTGTTAGCTTGTATATTTGATGTTTCGATTGATTATTTACTAAATGATTATTTAGAAATATCAAAAGAAACCTTTTTAAAGTTAAAAAAAGAAAAAGAAGAAGAAAAAAAGAAATTATTTTCAGCAAGACTTAAAGAATTACGTTTACAGCATGGAATTAGTCAAGAAGAATTAGCAGAACAAATCGGAATAAAGCAAAATTCTTATAGTGATTGGGAAAATGGTAAGTGTAAACCTAGTTATGAGAAACTAGAAAAAAATAGCTGATTTTTTTGAAATTTCGTTGGATTGGTTGTTTGGGAGAAAATAGATGAAAGTTAAGAAACGTTCTCCTTCTTTTTAGTTAAGGACAAGTTATAAAAAATAGAAAAATGAATGAAGAGGTAATTGAAATGGAACTAAAAGGAAAAGATAAACAAGTAATTGAACTGTCGAATGAACTTGCTAAAAAATTGAAGGAAAAAGATTTTTCGCAATCTTGGTCACTTGCAGGGGAGTTGAATGGGCTTCTTAAGAATGAAGAAGAATTGACTTTATCTTATCAAGTAATTCAGTGTATTAAAAATGATTTGGCGAGTTATTATGATATGAATAAGGCATACAATAAAGTTGCAAATCGTGCTTTTGCGATTGGAAGCAATTTGGAGCGTAGTGCTTCAATTTAGTTAAAATGGTGAAGGAAGTCAAGTTTGGCTTCCTTTTTTTCTTTTTGAAAGGAGAAAAAAATGAGTGTTAAAGTTATTTATGATAGCTATTCTGATGTTTGTAAGAGTTATGCTTTGGGTAAAGGTTTTCTTGAACTACCTGAGAAAATTATTGATCGTTTAAATGGACATTTTGATGGTGTTGAATTTAAAGAGTTTGGTTCTTGTAATCCAAACAATGTTTATATCAATTCATTTATAGAAATTGATACTGAGGAAGCATTGATTGAACGTGCTAAGATTTTGAATTATGGGGAATATGAGCAGTTAGTCAATGAAGATCGTTTGTTTGCTTATGTAGAGGAACATGAAGAAGAAATTGTTAGTCGTCTAAGCGAATCATATACCTATTTAGGTCATGAAGGCGATAGCTGGTATTTCTTGCAATAGAGAATGGTTGATGTTGAAATGGGTTCAAAAGTATTGATTAAGAATCCAAAAAATGGAAGGCAGGCTTGGTTTAGCTTGCCTTTATATTTTGGAAAGTTGTCTGTGATTGGTTTGACTGGCTCTTATGATGAAACTATTGAAATTGTTGATTATGAGGGTTCAGGATTTATTGGATATGGTTTATTTGCTGTTGCAGATTTGGAACAGTTGAATAAACAAGTGGAAAGTGGTTAAAGGAAGGAGTAAAGGTTACTTTGTATCAAAATGATAGCAAATATAAGAGTGCTGAACGAAGGGAATTTTGAATTTCTCTGTGAACTGGATATTATGAAATACAGTAAAGAACAAGTTTTCGAAAGAATGCAGGAAAGAGGCATTGATAAAGATAACTTTTTTATTTGTGGTATTACAGATTGGGAAGTTGATAAAATCATGTCGCTTGAAGAGGTTTACTTGCTGAAGAAAGCAGTATTGGAATTGTATGATGGTGACGAATTCGTTGTGAAATTTCAATTACAGCGTTATGTGCCTGTAACTAAAATTGTGACTACATATTATAGATTTTGTTCTAAAGATGAAGCGCAAACTTTCTTTGAAGTAACAAAAGGATTAGACTATCAATCTGTTGTAAATTATATCTGTGAGACTGGAAGTTGGGTAATAGCTTTTCAGGGATTTGTGGATCAAGGAGAAGTCTTAAATACTCCCCAAGGATTTTATAGAAAGGTTAATCTTTGATTTTTGAAGGAAGTAGAAAATAAG
The DNA here is from genome assembly GCF_003943385.1 of Streptococcus oralis. Taxonomy (GTDB): domain Bacteria; phylum Bacillota; class Bacilli; order Lactobacillales; family Streptococcaceae; genus Streptococcus; species Streptococcus oralis_CA. The sequence continues at coordinate 148,059 of NZ_RJPI01000002.1, read as the reverse complement.
GAGTAAAGAAGAAATTGAGGTAATCTATTTGAAATGATAAGAAAATTTAAAAAAAGAGAAAAAAATCAAGAAAGGTTAAAGAAACTTTCTGATAAGAAGGTATACACTCCTAAGAAAATTAATCAAAAGAGTGCGAATCTAATTTTTGGCTCTTTGTTGATTGGTTTTGTGGTCTTTGTAGGTGCTTCTGGAGTTTTATCAATTAAGAATGTATCTAAAGTGAAGGAATTTGAAAAGAATCAGATTGCTAAGGTAGATAATAAGGAAATTGATAGACGACTGGAGCAATTTTTGGATAGCTATGTAAGCTATTATTTTACTTATAAGGCAGGTGAGAAGGATAGTGAAGAAAACGCAAAGCGTTTGAATGAATTCTATGGAACACCGCCTAGTGTTAAAAACCAAGGACAGTCCAAGCAAGATATGTCTATTGTGAGTGGTCGTTTGCTTATGGCAAAAGATGGAGTTGCAGTTTATGCAGTGACTTATGATACAAAGGTTGATAACAAGGTTCAACGTGTATCAATCGAGTTTTCAATACCATACGTTGAAAAAGACGGTCGCTATTATGTTGATGGCTTGCCTTGGTTTGCTCCTGTTACAGATTTTAAGAGTCAGGATGTTGACAAAGAAAAGCAATTGGTTTTGACGGCAAATGATGGTCTGAGTGAAAATGACAGAAAAGATTTGGTTGCTTTTATTGAATTGTTCTTCAAGAATTATACAAGCAGTCAATCGAATCTTGATTTGATCTCAAAAAATATCAAAACAATTGGTGGAGCAACTGTTAAAAGCATTGATTATACCTATTTTGTAAAAGGTAGTGATAAGACACTAGCTTATGTACAAGTTACCTTTGATGTTTTAGGTACAAGTCATAGCGAGAATTTTTCTTTCGAGTTAAGGAAAGATAAAGATAGTTATTTTGTAGATAAAATGGAGCATCAGATTCCATTTGATTATGCGAAAGATAAAACAAAAGAAAATTAAGGAGAATGAGATAAATGAGTTTTTTTCAGTATTTAGTTGATAAGTTGGGTGTCCCTTTGATTGGATTGTTTGTATTTAGTAAAGCGATTCGAGCTTGGAGGGAAGGAAAGACTTGGGGTATTTTGGTATCCATTTTGACTGGTGCTTTAATTTTATGGTTCTTGTTAAGTCCAGAAACTGTATTGAAAGCTCCTGCGACTTTATTTAATAAATTGTTAGAAGTTTTTAAGTAAGCCTATGGAAAAAGAAGAGAAACAATTATTTTCGTATAAGCGTGGTTTTGACCAGCCTATATTTGTAAAAGAGTTATCGGATAATTTTAGTTTGCCTTTTTCGGTTGAGATGTCGACTCTATTATATTTTATCTTTTTTACTCCGATTTTCTTTTTTCTCTTGATGTCAGTAGGTTTTCTTGAGTGGGGTTGGTGCTTAGTTGTTGGTTCTGCTTTAGGCTGGCAATTGGGGAAAATTCTGACTAATAATAAAATTGATGGTAAAACGATAGTGATTTATCTACGTGATTACATTTTTTATTTTTGGCATCATGGAAGATACGGTAAAAAGTATTATATAAATAAAGGTAAACGATATGTAAAAATAGAAAGGATTTATCGTGGAAATTACGAGTAATTACTGGGACTTTGCGGACAGTTTGATATTACGTAAAAATGGTGGTGTTTTTGCAGTCTTTGAAGTTCCTAGTGAGGTTTTGGTTACGATAGACAAGAGGGGACGTGAGCGGTTTAAACAAACCGCTTTTTCAGCTTTTAGTCAAATATCGGTCTATGGTGATTTTGAATTGCATACGATTCCTATTCCGATAGATTTGTATGAGCGATTTGAACTCTTGCGCCAAGATATTGACCAAGATAGCGGTACAGCGCCTTTAGCAAACTTGATGATGGATAGTCTGCAAGAAAAGATTGAGGATGAGATTGAGTTTTTGTTTGAGTACAAGCATTATATCTCTGTTCCATTAAAATCAAACAATATCAGTCCAGACTTAGTTTCGACTTTAAAAGACAGCATGTCTTTCTACAAAAAAGAAACGTTGAAGTTGCTTGGACTGGGTGAATTACCTCCTTTAAATTGGTATGAGGATTGGCAATTAAAGAAGAATGCTTTAAAAAGTGCCTTGCATCAATTGAGAGTTCGTGAAGTTGAAAAAACAGAGTTGGAATTTTTAGCTCGTTTGCAATTCTTACGAGGTCAATTTTATGACAAGGAAACAGAAGTAGATGCAATTAAGAATTGTATCGATAATATCGATGATACAAATATTTATTTTGAGAATCACAAAGTGTTGCGATTGGAGAATAAAGATGATGATAATTTGGTCGCTTGTTTTCCAATTGTGGACTATCCTCAAAATGTATCTTCGATTCATCTACAAGAAGAATTGCAGTTGCTAGATTTTCCTGTAGAAAGTATCTATAAAGTTGCGTTCTCGGCAGATAAGGGTGTTTCTTCTTCTAAAAAGAAAGCAAGAAACAAACGTAAAAATTTGGGGAATGTGGTTGCTGAAATTGAGGAAGATGGCGATATTCAACGTTTAGAAGTGTTAGAAGCTCATCAAATGTTAGTTGACTATCAAGAAAAGGTTGAAAGTAAAGAAAAAATGGTTGAATTTCTCCATTTCTTGGTTGTGACTGGTGATGATGAGGATGAGATTGAGGAAAGATATGATATTTTAAGTAAGCTTATAGCTAACTTAGGAGGTTCTCTTGCAAGAGGTTATGCCGATAGGTTGTATCTTTTCTATAAAGGTCGCTTTACAGAATTGTTGGATAAAAAACGTGAAAGTTATGTGCAATATACTTCTTTGGAAGGTTTCTGTCAGAATATGTTTTTTGTTACGAAAGAGGTGGGAAACAAGGTTGGCTTCCCTATTGCACGAATAGACAATGAAATTGCGAGTTGGGGTGGTGACTTTATGGCAGCCTTACAAGCAAGTAATCGTCTAGTCTTTTCAAATTTGCTTCAGGCGAATAAAATGGGGATTAAGGATAAGATTACTAATAATCCTCATGTTGCCATTACTGGAGCGACTGGAAATGGAAAATCATTTTTGATGAAAATGTTGTTTACGTTGAATAGTTTCTTAAAAATCAAGTCGGCTTATATTGATCCTAAGTCTGAAATAAGAAATCAGTTTATGAAGATTTTGAAGGAGTATGAGGAACAGAATATTCATAAAGAAGTTCAAGAGTATATCAAATCTATTCACTTTGTAACGCTGGATATGAAGGAGGATAGAAATATTGGAGTTCTGGATCCATTTGCTTATATTGATGAAAAGACAACGTTGACAGAAATTGCTTCGGTCTTAATCTCTACCGTTTTAGACAAAGAGGATTCTAAGAAATTGAAATCTTACTTGTTGGAAAATATTGATAAGGTTTGGGATAGGAAACAAAATGGAGAAACGGTTGGAATGTTACATCTGTTTAAGACTTTTGAGGAGGAGAAAGACAAAGATGTAGTAAGGATTGGTCGTTATTTGTCAAAAATGGGCGAAAATACCTTGTTAAAATTGTGCTTCTCTGATGGCTCTAATAAGTCTCTGCAGTGTGATAATAAGATTACGATTTTTGAAATTGCTGGATTGGATATGCCTAAAACCTCTAATTATGAGGATATGACAGATACTCAATTGCGAAGTCTTGCGGTTATGTACGGTTTAACCTTCTTCTGTGCTGATTTTGGAGAAAGAGATAGAACACAAGAAACCTTGCTGTATGTGGATGAGGCTTGGCAAATTTCGTTGACTCCTAGTGGTCGTCAACTGTTGGCGAGAATCAAGCGTACAGGTCGTTCGTTTAATAATTTCTTAGTTTTGGCAACTCAATCTGTAAAAGATGTTTCAACTGAAGATGATGGTACTGGTTTTGGTACAGTCTTTGCTTTTTCAGAAGATAGTGAAACGTCTTCGATTTTGGAACATCTCAAAATCAAAGAAGACGATTTGTCTAAGGCATGGGTTGAAAATCAGACAATGGGACAGTGTATCTTCTCTGACGTTTTTGGTCGAAGAGAAAGAATTACAGTGGATGGTACGATATATGATTCGATAACTCCATTGTATGAAACTGTTACAACGAATCTGAAGTCTACAGGCTAGCAAAGGAGAAAAGATGAAGAAGAAACTAGCTCTGTTTGTTTTTTTACTCTCTATTTTCTTTCCTTTGTTGGCTTTTGCGGATATAGGAACAGTTTCGCTTCCGAATGGTACGCTATCTGAAACTCCAGCTTTTGTGAAAGATAAGTCTTCTTCGACAAGCTCATCTAGTTCTAGTGATGGCTTAACGCTTCCCAATAGCGGTAATACAGGTGCAAGCTCTAGTATTGTTAAGCCTAGTCCATCTGAAAATAAAGACCCTTTAGAAAAAATTGCTGATGATACATTAAGAAGAAGTTCGGATGTTGTCGGTGCAAATGCGAATCAAGGTGTTGCTGATAGTGTCAAGGAAACGCAAAAAAAGCAAGAAGAAGAAAAGAGAAAGAAGGAAGAGGAAGAAAAAGCCAATACAAAATTAAGTTATGCCAATTTCAAGACAAAGATGAAACGCTTGACCAGCTATGTCTATTTTGATAAAGGTCTGTTTGGTCTTGGTGAAGTCGGAAATTATTGGATAAACAAAGTCGTTCAAGCTATTTTCTGGTTCTCTAAGTTTTTGTTTGGAATCATCGTAAGTCTAGTATCTGCTGTTGAAAAAATGACGGATGTATCGCCTTTCTTGAACAAGGTTGTAGAAATGGCAAGCGCTGTTTTCTCTGTCTTGTTTGGTGCAACGACAAAATATATCGCAGGTGTTTTTATGGCTGTATATATTCTGTCTGTGTGGGTCAAAGGCGGACAAGTATTTAAAACGGCTTTGAAACTTGGTTTGGTCTTTGCGGTTGTTGGTGGCTTTTTCACTAAAATTTCAATCAATGGCAGTCCTGAGCGCTATCTTCCTATTCACCTATATAATGTCACGGATGAAATTACAAAAGAATTTCAGACCGAGATTGTGAAAAAGGTGGGTACTGTAGATGCTTCTATGGCTGAAAGTTATTTTAACTCAACGATTATACCTGCATACAAGAATATGAACTCCAAAAAAGATAGTGAGGGAAATTATTATCTTTCAGAGGAAGATTTTCAAGAGTTGACTAATTATCAGGAAGGTAAAGGAAATTTCAAGTTATCAGATAAAGAAATCAAAGCCCTGACCAAAAAGAATGATAAAAACGAAACAGAAGATGTCAAAGGTCAAAATTTGGTTGATGAATGGTCTGATAAGTTCACTTATGCTTTTACCTCAATTTTTGATGTAGTTGTGGTTGGTGTTGTGTATCTTTCAATGGGGCTAGGTCGAGTAGTGATATTGCTTTCTTATGCTGTATTGTTGTTGATTTTACCATTTGCTTTAATTTTGAGCTTATTTCCACAATTTAGTCATTATTTTGGTGGTATCTCTAAAAAAGGGATTTCTTTCTTGTTGATTTCATCTGCTATTAGTTTGGCAAGTGTGATTGTTCCAATCGTTTATGGAAATATGTCAAGTTTCATAGAAGATTTTGGTGGAGGACCTGGTCTTGTAGCAACGTTTTTGAAATGTATTGTGATTTGGTGGCTATTTAAGAATAGACACAACCTGCTATCCTTTATGAATGGAAAGGGGAATCCTCTTTCTAGTTTGACAAGAGGTCGATTAGGTCGTCTAGGAAATGGAATGAACTTGCAAAGGATGAAAACGATGGCGACAAAAGTTGGGGATAGAGTTCCTAACCGGGTCAAATCCTTAGCAAGAGTCACCAAAAATAATGCTCAAAGATGGGTCGGTGACAAGGCAAAACCCTTGAAAAACTGGAATGAAAATCGCTTGGAAAAAAGAAGCAATCTAGCCAAAATGGAAATCCCTCAAAATGATGACTATATGGCTCGAAAGATAAAACGTGCTAAAAAGGTTGAATGGAGAAAGGCACATAGACGAGAAATGCTTGACCGAGCCAAAATGAAAGTCGAGTATTTCAAAAACTATGGAGAAAAGGATATAGATAAGAAAGGAGTAAATAAAAAAAATTACGAGACTTTAGAAAATAGAGTCCGTGAAAATATGTACAGAAAGCAGGAAATAAAGGGTCATAGACCAAAGGCAAGAACATTTGAAAATGGTGTATGGAAAGAAACGGTTGATTTGCCATCTTTGAAACGCTTGGAACGCAAAGAAAGAATTCGCAAACTACAGAAGAAAAAAGGTAGACTTGGTTTGCAAGAAAGGTTAGCTACGTAGATGAAAAAGACTAGACGAACCTTTGCCCTGCTTAGCTTCTTTTTACCGATACTTTCTTTTTTGTTTTTGATGCTTCTTCTTGGTGGGCTGATTACAAGTTCTGCTGGTGGTTCATCAGGAAGCACAACTGGAAAAAGAACACGTCTAACAGCGCAAGAAGTGGCTCAAAAAGCTAATATCTCTGTCGAAAGGGCAGAAGATGTCATTAAGATTCTAAACTGGCAACTATCAAGAGAAAAGTTTACTTTGGAAGGTGCTAGTGGTTCTTTGGCGAATGCAGAAAGAGAAAGTGACTTTGATCCAAAACTAACGAATCCGTCAGGTGGAGTTGCTGGCTATTTTCAATGGTCAGGCTGGGACGGAAATACTATCAATGGTGATAGATGGGCGAATGCAAGTTCACGTACTTTAGATAGTACGGTAGAACTAGAATTAATGTCTTATGAGTTGAATCATGGCTATAAAAAAGTTAAGGACTACATGCAAAAAGCGACTGATCCTTTTGAAAGCGCCAAGTATTGGTCAGAACATTATGAGGGTGTATTGCTTTCAGACGGACAGACTAAACTAGAAAAACTGGAAAAGGACAGCAAGAAGTGGTATGAAGTCTTTAAGGGAACGATTGAATCGGATGGCTCGTCAAGTGGCAATGCCATAGCTGGTAGCTTAGATATTGCTCCTGGAGCTGTTGCGATGGAGATACCGAACGGATACTCTATTGACAAGGAAATCACTAAGGAAGGCTATATCACTCAATCCTATCCTTATGGTGAATGTACGTGGTATGTCTTTAATCGAGCGAAAGAATTTGGAATACAGTTTGATCCATATATGGGTAATGGTCAAGATTGGGCGCATAAGTCAGGGTATGAAGTAACGAATACTCCTACAAAACATTCTGCTGTTAGCTTCCAAGGTAGGCAGGCAGGTGGTCACCCAACTTATGGTCATGTAGCTTTCGTCGAAGATGTGAAAGACGATGGGTCAATATTGATTTCTGAATGTAATTTTGTCAAAAGTGGACAAGGTACTGGAATCACAGATTATCGTGTATTTAGTGCTGAGGAAGCGAAGAATTTTTATTATGTGATTGGAAAATAAAGAAAAGAGGAAAAAATATGAATAAGAAATTTGTAACATTGTTGTCTGTAGCTATCTTGAGTTCGGCAACGACGACTTTTGCGGATACACTTTCGCTTGGTGGTGATAGTAAGGTCACAAATGATACGACAAGTATTGTAGTAACTCCACCAACGGAAACAAAACCGAAGGAAGAAAAACCAAAGGAAGACAAGTCATCAACGGTTGTGATTGGTGGTGAAAGTGAGAAACCTATTGATGATAAAGCAGGTGGTATTGTTGTAACACCTACGGAAAAAGACAAGTCATCAGAAGCGCCTGCAGAGACACCAGCGCCTAAAGTGAATGATAATTTGGATTTGGGTGGTGATTCTGAGAAACAGCAGGAGAAGGACAATAAAGGCATTGTGGTTGATTCACCTACTCCATCAGACAAACCGAAGGAAGAAACGCCAAAAGAAGATAGGAAGTCTACTGTAGAAGATACTCCTGAAATCAAGGAGCAGAAACAAAAGGCAGAAGAAAATGTTGGAGTAAAAGAAAAAGATACTCCGCAGCCTTTGAATGTGACCAAAGAAGAAATTAAGGAGACTCCGATTGAAACGAATACAGGTCATACAGTTGTATCTACCAATCAAGGAAAGGTAGTCGTTGAAACAAGCGAAGGTGACTATCAAGAAAAAGAACCTTACGAAATTGGCGCTGTGAAACAGCAAGACGGTACAATCGCTTTGAAGGATAAAGAAGGACAGTTAAAAGTTCTTCCGAATACTGGAACAGCAAGTACAATCTTTGCGACTGTTTGGGGCTTGATTGGACTGATTGCGACAGTTTTGGGTCGACGTAAATTGAATTAAGGGAGATAGTATGAAAGAGTTTTTTAGAATTTTGAAAGAATCTGATAAATTGGGATATAAACTATCTGCGATTTGTGGAGTAAATTGGTTGGTTGGTCAGTTGTTTAGGTGGCAATCTTTAGTGTTTGAAATGATAGCGTGTGCCATTTTGATTAAAAAAATATCAGCAATACTTGAAATTAGTCCAAATTATTTAGGATTTTTAATGATTATTTTTATCCTAGCGGTTCCTTTTTCAAAGTTGCGTTTTGGTGTTGATAGATTCATTTATTCATTTTTTGAAAGCATTGTGGTAGGCTTGATTTTTTCAATTGCAGTGGATTTTCCATTTCAAGAGAATGAATTTTCATTATGGATTTTAATGACTCTTTTTAGCATTGGTATTTATCAGTTTATGAAGTGGTTTCAGACAAAATTGTTTCAGCGATATTTATTTAAGAATATCCTGAATAAGGAATATCTTGGAATTAAGAAGGCGACTGATCCTTTTCCTCCTGAAATCAATTTCTATGTCGATGCAGGTGAAAGTGATGCAAACCAGCGAATGGTTATGATTAATACACGTGCAGTAAAAGAGGCTTATCAAGAAATCGTGGAATTAAGTTTTTTGAATGTTGAAAGATTTACAGGTCTTTCTCATTATAGAGAAGCATGGAATGGTTTTAAAGCTCCTTTGAAAAAGAAATTTTTAGATGTAGATGAAGTATCTCATTTAGTGTTTAGAGTATATCCTTTTGGAAAAGAATTAGATTTTTATTTCAAATTGATTCGATTAGATTTAAGTCGAAGAAAGGCTTTTACAGTGAAAGGTGTTAGTGTAAAAGTGGTAAATAGTTAAGGTAGGGGCAACCCTGCCTTTTTTGTCGTTTTAAGGAGAAGAAAATGGATCAAGTAAATTTATTGAAAATGTATGCTGTAAAATTGGCTCAAAGATTGCATGAGGGTCAAAATTATTTAGAGTTTACAGCTAGTCGTGATACTGGTTATGGGATTGAAACTATGTTCGTTGAGGTTAAAAGGTATAATCAGTATGTTCGTGTTGCTTATCATTATGAGGGTTGTCATGCCAACCAAAAATTACCAAAAAAACATTATGCTAGTGTATCTGTGTTAGCTGAGGAAGGCTACTATTTTGATTTTATGAGAGCAGCAGCCTATACTTATTTTCCTGATATAGAGAAATTGTTAGAACAGTTATAAAGTAATTGAAAAGTGATAAGATAGAAAGGAGAAAAAATGGAAAATATTTATTTAGATTTAGCTTATTTTACGTTTGTTTTGACTTGTGGTATATTTTTTTATTAGTATTTATATATTTTAGGATTAATTCACTTGAGTTAGAATTAAAAAAGGTATCAAGGAGTTTTGATGATTTAGTTAGAGAGAATGATTGTCTTTTTGGAACAAATAATAAAGCATTAGAAAGTTCATCGGAGAATGATAGTATGGAGATAAAACGTTTATCAAGAAAGTGTGATAAGATAGTAAATGTTTTATTTGAATATCATCATTTATTTGTAAAACTTAATGAACGGATACCAAAATAGCGGATACTAGGAAGAAAAGGTCAAGAATAAGTCAGAAATGGCTTGTTTTTTGTTGTTTTATAGATAAAAAAAGAACATAAAGAAACCAGGATATGAGCAAAGATTCGGATTTGAGGTCAAAAAGTTCAACCAGGTATCAAGATTTTGTTCGGAAAATATAATGTTAGGAGTTTAAAAGAAATGGAATTACAAAAGCAAGTGTTTAATATTGAAGTTCCGATTCCTGCTGATATGGTGTTGATTAGTCGTTCTGAGTATTTAGACTTAATTCAGAAAGAAGAAGTAGGTCAATGGTGGACGATTGACAAGGTAGAGGAATTGTTGTCAATTAGTAAGACTAAATTAGTAAATGATATTTTGTTGAATCCTGCAATTAAAAAAGAGGTGGATATTGAGCAGAATGAAGAAGGATTTGTGTTATATCCAAAAAGTAAGGGTTCACCATATAGATTTTTAGCTAGAAAGACAAGAGAATATTTTGATAAAAACTATCAAAAAATACTCTTAATGATATAATAGAATGGTGATGATTGCCATTCAGAAAGGAGTTATAGTGGCAAGTTACAGACAACGTGGAAAAAATAAACTTTGGGATTATCGAATTTTCGATAAAAAAGGAAAAGTTGTTGCGACAAATTCAGGTTTTAAGACGAAGCGTGAAGCAATGAATGAAGCGCAAGAGAAAGAGCGTAAGTTGTTTCAATCTAACTATTTAGTAAAATTTGATAGTAAAGCTAGTTTATATGAGTTATGGAAAGATTGGTATGAGTTAGTTATTTTACCGTCAGAAAAAGCAAAATCAACGAAGGACGGCTATCATTTTAGAGGAAAGATGATAGAAAAAATCTTTTCGGATATTCCAGCAGTTCAAATTACTCATAAGGAGTATCAAACTCGATTGAATGAGTACGGAGAAAAGGTTACTAAAGATCATGTCAGTCGATTAAATGCAGATATAAGAACGGTTGTAAAATTCAGTAAACGTAGTGGCTTAGTTATGAATGATTTTACTGATGGTGCAAAGATATTTGGTCAGGCTGGTGGTGATATTGAGGATAAGTATCTTCATAGTATTTCAGACTATAAAGGGTTGTTATCTCATTTACGTTCAAAATTTAATTATCGTGAATCTGTGATGTCTTATTTACTGTATTTTTTATTTAAGACGGGCTTTAGGGTTGGCGAAGGAATGGCTGTGTGTTGGTCAGATATTGATTTTGAAAATAAAACGATAAGAACATATCGGAGATTTTCAGGAGATCGACAAGAATTTACTCCCCCAAAAACAAAGACTTCTATTAGAGAGATTCCTGTTGATGATAAATTATTGCAAGTTTTAAGAGATTTTAAAGAAGAACAGTCCAATGTTCTGTATGATCGTGATAAATTAAAGAAAGAAGATTTGGTTTTCTATGATAGAAGATATAGAATACCTACGAATGCTGGACTTAATAAATATTTAAGAGTTTGTTTATCAGAACTTGGAATTGGTAGTCAAGAAATGTCTGCGACTTCAGGAAGGCATACATACGGATCATATTTATTAGCGCAAGGAGTTGATATATGGGTAGTTGCAAAGTTGATGGGTCATAAAGATATTCAGCAACTTATCAAGACTTATGGTCATGTATTGCAAGAGGTGATTGATAAAGAATATGATACAATTAGAGATTTGATGGTTGAATAAAGAAGAAAAAAAGATTGAGAAAAAATTGACCAAAAATTGACCAGATATTCTTGTAAGTGTTGATAAATCAACGTTTATCAGTATTGTTTCTATCTCTGCAATCGGCAGAATCAAGAAGTCCAAACGGGCTTCTTTTTTTGTAAATATAGGAAAGGTGGAACGTTTGAGATAGGTTCTATTTAACGTCAGAAACTCCTACTTATAAATTAAAACTAAAATTTATATTTTGTGGTATAATATATTTTAATAAGCACTTGTTTTCGTTCCGTTTTAGAGGACTATAGGCTGTTAATTATTCTAGAAATTTTTGCTTTGATTTTTTTAAAAAGTCATAAAAGTTCATGGATAGTAACGAATGAAGTCTCGCAAACTTGGCTGAATATAAATCAAAAAGGAGAAAATTATGAATAAGAAAGAACGGGAAAGACAATTTGAAGAGATTAACGGACGTAAGCGGTCAGAATCAAAGTTGACTCCAAATAAAAAAATAAAAATCTATATTGGCATAGCACTCGCTGTTTTAGTCACTCTTATCTTGGTAAGTATTTTCTCATATTTTCTGATTGTAAAGAAAGAGTCAAATCAAGCATCGTCTGCTGTTTCAACTACAGAGTCAACAAGTCAATCGTCTACAAGCCAAGGAAAGACAGATGAGACTGATAAGGATAAACAAGAGGAAATTCAGAAACTCAAGGATCAACTGACTGCTTTAGATACCAAAATTACGGAAGCAGAAGCATTTGTTAGCAAGTTCAAGAAAGAAACTGCTGTTCCAAAATTAGATATTGAAGCAATTAAGAACAATGACTTGTCTAGTTTAGAAGGTACTTGGCGTAGTCAATCTGGTAATGAATACATTATTAATGATTCTGGAGAAGTACGTGCGACTTGGTTTACAAATGATCAAAAGTACGAATCTGTAGTTGGATTAAAGGTATCAAAAGGACAAGATAATCGTAACCCTGAGACAGCGTCTATCAGTGCATGGGTAAAAGATTCTGTTGCTGGAGGATTTGTAATAGTAGCTGTGCCAAGTGGAGTCGTTATGCAACCTGCTGATGACGGAAAGATTACGGATAAAAGCAATCATACTGAGGAAAGACTACTTTCAGGACAAGATTATGGGTCTATGTTAATGAAACCAGAAAATGTTTATTATCGTGTGAAACCAGATACCAGTAAACTTGAGGAAGCAGAAAAGAACTTAGCTCAACTACAAGCAGACCGTGAATCAATCAAATCTTCTCTAGAGCCAAAGGAAAAGAAAAACTAGATGGTATTCGTTCAAAAATACTGTTACAATCGGCAGAATCAAGAAGCCCATTAGTGCTTCTTTTTCTTTTGTTACAAATATTCAACCACATAGACAGAGATATTGACCAGATAGGCAAAAGGGCTTGTTCTTGAAAAATTCCTCTGCTATAATGGTTCATGTAAGGGGCGTGAGGGGTCAGTATCGGACAACTCAAGAACCAAAAAAAGAAAATGGAGACAAAAAATGAAAAAATTATTGGGACTTGTATTTTTAGTAGCAGCAGCGCTAGTATTGTATTTCGGATCTGTTGGCTGGCCAAGTTTGGATGTCAACCTCTGGTCACTCATTCCGGTAGGATTGTTCCTCTATTTCACGCTAGAAAACTTTTTGAAAAAAGATTACAAGGCTAGTCTGATGTGCTTGATCATCGCCTTTATCATTGCAAATGCTATTTTGGACCTTTTGCCAATTTCAAGTGGTTTGGTGATTGGTGCAGGAGTGCTAGCTTGTGTAGGACTTGGCTACCTCTTTCCTGATAAAGATAAAAAAGAAGACAAGTAGAAAAGTCTCGAGAAAACTCAAGACTTTGTTTTTATTTACCAGCGTAATATTTTTGGATACCTTTTACGATGCCTGCGACTAGTCTATCTTGGTATCGATCATCACGAATACGTTGATTCTCAGTGAAATTATCCATATAACCGAGTTCTAGGAGGACAGCTGGTTTGGCTGTTTCGCGTAGAACGGCAAAGCTACTTTCCAATAAGCCAGCATCCTTGGCACCAGTTTCGGCTAGGAGAGAGGAGTGGATAGCAGCAGCGAGGCGTTTGCTTTCACTCATACGATCAGGGTGATTGTGCCAGTATTGATTAATCTTGCTTGGATAATCAGGTTCATCGCTATAGGAGTAGGTTTGAATACCGCTCGCTTTCGAGTGAATGTTTCCAGTAGCATTGAAGTGAATACTGATAAAAATATCAGAGTTGGTTTTATTTACCATTCTTGAACGCTCAGTCTTAAAATCAACATCGATATCACTGTCACGTGATGTGAGGACAGTATAACCTAATTCTTCTAATTTCTTACGCAGTTTGCGATAGACTTGCATGTTGAGATCTTTCTCGGCTACATTGTAGTAAAAGGCACCTGAATCTCGACCACCATGCCCAGGATCTAGGAAGATAGTTTTACTGTATTGACCTTTTACAAATCCACCTTCTGTTGAAACTTCAGAAATCCATTGACCGTATTTTTGGAACAAGTGTTCCTTGCCGTCTATCTTGTAGGTTCCTGATACATAATGGCCACTATCGTCCAAATAGTAACGAGCCTTGTAATAGTCGTCGTAAATCCACTCATTCTTGGCCATATAGCCACCAGACTTGAGATAGTAGGCTCCAATCCATTCACGAGCCGCGTAGGTTCCATTCGCTTTTAGATAGAACTAACTGTTGTAGGCCTTATCAAAGATCCACTCTTTTTCAGCCATGGCTCCACTAGATTTGAGGTAGTAGCTTCCTTTCCATTTATTGGAAAGCATGACTCCATTTTGTTCAAAAGCATACCAAGTTCCCTTGATTTTCTCCCATTTGTCTTGGCTATATTTCCCATATTCATTAGCGTAATACCAATTTTGATCAATCTTCACCCAAGAGTTTTCCGCCATAGCCCCGCTACTTCCGAGTAGGTAAGCACCAACGGTCGTTTTACTGAGCATCACGCCGTTTTTGTCAAAATAATACCAAGAACCGTTTACTTTTTCCCATTTGTCTTGCGAGATTCTGCCAGATGGTGTGACATAATACCAATTTTGGTCAACCTTCACCCAGCCACTATCCGCCATAGCTCCACTTTTAGTGAGAAGGTAGCCATCAACGATTGTCTGACTGAGCATGATACCATCTTTGTCAAAGTAGTACCAAACTCCTCCGATTTTTTTCCATTTTTGCTGGATGATTTTTCCAGACTCACTGGCGTAGTACCATTTCCCTTCAAGAGTCACCCAACTATTTTCTACCAGGACCCCGTCTTTATTGAGAACATAGCCATCAAAGATAGTATCACTGAGTCGATTTCCCTCTTGGTCAAAATAGTACCACTTATCTTGAATTTTTTTCCATTTGAGGACGGGCTGATTGTCTTCATAGAAACGCCACTGTTTGTTTTCTTCCTGCCATCCTTCTTTTTTAGGGGCTTCTTCTTTTGCCTTGTCTTTTGGAAGTGTTGCAACCTCCTCTTCATTTTTAATTGAAAGATCTTTCTTATCTTCCTTAGAGTTGCTTTGTTCGGTGGTAGCAGGAGGATTAGCATTGCTTTCCTCTGCGTAGATAGGTGCTTGTGCCAATCCTGCTATTGAAAGGACAACAGCACTTGCCAATATAAACTTTTTTAACGATATTCTCCAATCATTATTTTCTAAGAAATATTATAAAATATGTCTGATGGTTTATCAACTATCAAACTGAACTTCCTCTAGTAAGTATTCGATAAAGCGTTCGCCCATCTTAGACAGGCTGGTTTTTTCATGCTGGATATAGACTAGTTCAATCGGGTCGTCAATGTCCAGCGGGATGGAAACGATATTGTCTCCATTGAGGTTACTGTTCAAAATCCCTGTTGCAATGGTGTAACCATCCAAACCAATCAAGAGATTAAAGAGGGTGGCACGGTCACTGACTACGATGGATTTCTTGTGGTATTCCTGTGAGAGAATCTCTTCAGAGAAGTAGAAGGAGTTGTGCGTGCCCTGGTCATAGCTGAGGTAAGGGAAGTTCTCCAAATCTTCTAGTTTAACCTTATCTTTCTTTGCCAGAGGGTTGGTCTTGCTGACAAAGATATGCGGTTGTGCTGTAAAGAGGTGGTGCGCTAGCAGGTGATTGTCATCTAGCATTTTCGTTAAAACATCGCGGTTGTAGCTATTTAAAAAGAGGACACCGACCTCGCTACGGAAGTTCTTGACGTCATCGATAATCTCCCAAGTCCGCGTTTCACGAAGGAAAAGCTCGTATTTTTCCATATCACTTTTCTTAAGTAGCGATACAAAGGCATTGACTACAAAGGCATAGTGTTGAGACGAAACGCTAAAGAGTTCACGATGGGCGACAGGATTTTTATAGCGTTCCTCCAGAAGCTGGGTTTGCTCGACAACTTGACGGGCATAGGAGAGAAACTCCATCCCATCACGGGTCAAGGTAATGCCCTTGGGATTACGAATAAAAATTTCAATCCCCATTTCATTTTCCAAATCTCGAACGGCATTGGAGAGACTGGGTTGGGTGATAAAGAGTTGCTTGGCTGCCTCATTCATAGAGCCTGTTTCGACGATTTTGATAATATAGTGTAATTGTTGAATTCTCATGCTTTTATTGTACCATACTTGCGGAAGAATGGGCAATGAAGACGAAGAAAATCGGGGGAAAGAGCCGGTCCAGTATTGAAAAAAAGTCTATAATCTGCTAAAATGAAAGCTATGAAAACATTCTATGATGTGCAGCAATTTCTCAAACAGTTTGGCATTATTGTTTACATGGGGAAGCGCTTGTATGATATTGAACTGATGAAGCTCGAACTCTCTCGGATCTATGATGCAGGTCTGATGGATAAGCTAGACTATCTAGAGGCGGAAGCTGTTCTTCGTAGAGAGCACAAGATAGAATTAGACTACTTAGAGAAAAATGGAGATAAGAACTTATGACAATTTGGATTGTTTGGGGAATCGTATTGGCGATGGCGGCCTGGATGGGCTATAACTACCTTCGTATTCGTCGTGCGGCTAAGATTGTGGACAATGCAGAATTTGAAGCCTTGATTCGAAAAGGGCAATTGATTGATGTCCGTGAACCAGCAGAATTTCACAGAAAACATATCCTCGGAGCTCGCAATATCCCTTCAAATCAGTTGAAGTCAAGCCTTGCAGCCCTTCGCAAGGATAAACCTGTCCTTCTCTACGAAAACCAACGTGGCCAACGAGTGACCAATGCAGCCCTCTATCTGAAAAAGCAAGGTTTCTCTGAGATTTATATCCTTTCTTATGGGTTGGATTCTTGGAAAGGGAAAGTGAAGACGAGTTAAGATCAAGGAAAAAGTTTATAAAGTCGGTCTCATATACTAAATTAATAAACATTTTAAGGAATTTTTAGAAAATGCAAGAAAAGAATAAAACCTCACGTAATATAGGTATCCTATCAATCGTAGCTAGTCTTTTGCTTCCATTACTAGGTATTTGTTTAGGAACTCTTGCTATAATAGAGGCTAACTCACGTCAAAAAGAATCTGGACTTGATTATAAAACAGAAAGAATTATAGCTATTGTAGGTATTGTTCTTTCTGCTCTTAACTGGATTATTGGAATTTTCTTACACATGAATTAAAGAAGATTGAAAAAAGCTTTAAATTTAAAGCTTTTTTCTTTTATCCACTTTTTTCTAAGTAGTTTTTTATGATTTCTAATTCCTCTGGATTCAAGAGACGGTATTGCCCTTCTGTTAGTTCTGGGTCTAATGTAAAATCACCGAATTGGACTCGTTTTAGGGCAGTCACCTTAACACCGACTGAGAGGAACATTTTTTTAACTTGATGAAACTTGCCCTCAGAGATGGTGATGGTGGCTTGACTAGAGGAAGGACTAGAGGATAGAATTTCTAGCTTTGCTGGTTTACAGGTGGTCCCATCTAAAAAGACAATCCCATCTTTGAATTTTTGGATATGGTCTGACGTGAGCAGTCCGTTGACCACCACTTGATAGGATTTATTGACATGGTACTGGGGATGAAGGAGTTGGAATCCTAAAGGTCCATTGTCTGTCAAAAGTAGCAGTCCCGTCGTATCGCGGTCTAATCTGCCTACAGCATAGAGCTGGTCAGACTGGATGTCAGGTGGAAGGAGGTCCATGATGGTTGGAAGTTTCTTATCCTTGCTAGCTGTAACGACTCCATTTGCTTTATGAAGCATGAGGTAGTTGTGCTCGTAGCCTTGGATTTGCCGCCCTTGAAAGACTAATTTCTGTAATCCTGTATCGACATTTTGAGCGAGGGAGCGAGCTGGACAATCGTCGACTAGGATTTCTTTTTTTAATAGAGCCTGTTTCATAGCCTTGCGGCTGATCTTTTCTTGGGCAAATAATCTATCTAAACGCATACCAGCCTATCTTATCATAAGTCTCTGACTTTGAAAAGGGTTGCCTTGACTAGAAAAGCAGAGTGAAAACATTTACACTTAGCTGAACTGTGATTTTTGAATGAGACTGTGGTATAATTGTTCAGTTAGAAATAAAAATTTTAATATTAGAGGAAATCATGACAAAATTAAGAGAAGATATCCGTAACATTGCGATTATCGCCCACGTTGACCACGGTAAAACAACCCTCGTTGATGAATTGTTGAAACAATCTTCAACATTGGATGCTCGTACAGAGTTGGCAGAGCGCGCTATGGACTCAAACGATATCGAAAAAGAGCGTGGAATTACCATCCTTGCGAAAAATACAGCCGTTGCTTACAAGGGAACTCGTATCAATATCATGGACACACCAGGACACGCGGACTTCGGTGGAGAAGTTGAGCGTATCATGAAAATGGTTGACGGTGTTGTTTTGGTCGTAGATGCCTACGAAGGAACCATGCCACAAACTCGTTTCGTATTGAAAAAAGCCTTGGAACAAGACCTTGTCCCAATCGTGGTTGTCAACAAAATTGACAAACCGTCAGCTCGTCCAGCGGAAGTAGTGGACGAAGTCTTGGAACTTTTCATCGAGCTTGGTGCAGATGACGACCAGCTTGATTTCCCAGTGGTGTATGCTTCAGCTATCAACGGAACATCTTCATTGTCAGATGATCCAGCTGACCAAGAAAAAACAATGGCGCCAATCTTTGACACCATCATCGACCATATCCCAGCCCCAGTGGATAACTCAGAGGAGCCTTTGCAGTTCCAAGTGTCACTTTTGGATTACAATGATTTCGTAGGTCGTATCGGTATCGGACGTGTCTTCCGTGGTAGTGTGAAAGTTGGGGACCAAGTTACCCTTTCTAAACTAGACGGAACAACGAAAAACTTCCGCGTTACAAAACTCTTTGGTTTCTTTGGTTTGGAACGTCGTGAAATCCAAGAGGCCAAAGCGGGTGACTTGATTGCTGTTTCTGGTATGGAAGATATCTTTGTTGGTGAGACGATTACACCGACAGATGCAGTTGAACCACTTCCAATCCTTCACATCGATGAGCCAACTCTTCAAATGACTTTCTTGGTCAATAACTCACCATTTGCTGGTAAGGAAGGTAAATGGGTGACTTCTCGTAAGGTGGAAGAACGCTTGCAGGCAGAATTGCAAACTGACGTTTCCCTTCGTGTTGACCCAACGGATTCACCAGATAAATGGACTGTTTCAGGTCGTGGAGAATTGCACTTGTCAATCCTGATCGAAACCATGCGTCGTGAGGGCTATGAACTTCAAGTATCTCGTCCAGAAGTTATCGTAAAAGAGATTGATGGTGTTAAATGTGAGCCATTTGAACGTGTTCAAATCGATACTCCAGAAGAATATCAAGGTTCTGTAATCCAAAGCCTTTCTGAACGTAAGGGTGAAATGTTGGATATGATTTCAACTGGTAATGGTCAAACTCGTTTGGTCTTCCTTGTTCCTGCGCGTGGTTTGATCGGATACTCAACTGAGTTCTTGTCAATGACTCGTGGTTACGGTATCATGAACCATACCTTTGACCAATACTTGCCATTGATTCCAGGTGAAATTGGGGGACGTCACCGTGGTGCCCTTGTTTCCATCGATGCTGGTAAGGCAACAACATACTCAATCATGTCTATCGAAGAGCGTGGTACCATCTTTGTCAACCCAGGTACTGAGGTTTACGAAGGAATGATCATCGGTGAAAACTCTCGTGAGAACGACTTGACAGTTAACATCACTAAGGCCAAACAAATGACCAACGTCCGTTCAGCTACTAAGGACCAAACAGCGGTTATCAAGACACCTCGTATCTTGACCCTTGAAGAGTCTCTTGAGTTCTTGAACGACGATGAGTACATGGAAGTAACGCCTGAGTCTATCCGTTTGCGTAAGCAAATCCTCAACAAGGCAGAGCGTGAGAAAGCCAACAAAAAGAAAAAATCAGCTGAGTAACAGCTAGAAAGAGATAAAGATGGTCTATTTAATCATAGGGATACTCTTATTACTACTCTATGTATTTGCGACACCCCAAAGTATCAAAGGAACAGTCAACATCGTTATCTTGGTCTTTTTAGTTGTTGCACTCTTGATTTTGCTGATGTTGTCCATCTTGCAAATCTTCCAGTTACCAACAGAATTCTTTGTCACAATCGCCATGCTGGCTCTAGCCTACTTTAGCTTGAGAGATATTACGCTCATGCCTGTAAAAAAGGGTAAAAGAAGATAATAGAAGAGGCTGGGTAATGACTCAATTTGAGGAGAAAATCTAGCAAATTTTTCCCTGATAAAACGCATAATATTAAGGTTTTTGAATGCCTGATATTATGCGTTTTTATGATTTTTAAAACTTTTTGAGCGACCTATTAGAAAGTGAATACTCTTCCAATTATTTTGGAAATAATTTAATTTCTGATTTAACGTATATTTTCTCAGAAGGGCTATTATTCCAACTTTTTTAAGGGTAGTCTCATTTTGGACCGAAAGAAAAAGATTGAAGAAATCGTCCAAAATGAACTTTTCTTCAATCTGGAGGCTCGCACCTCTTTTTCTTATTTCTTTTTCCGATTTAATACGGCATTGAGTACAATGGCAAGTAGGCTGGCTACGACAATTCCATTTGAGAAGAACATTTGGAAGGCTGTCGGCATGCTGATAAAGAGATTACTATTGTTGAGTCCAACACCAGCAGCGATTGAAACAGCTGCGATAAGGAAGTTATGTTCATTGTTAGCAAAGTCAACGCGGGCGAGGATTTGCATACCTTGAAGGGAAACAAAGCCAAACATCACCAGCATGGCACCTCCAAGAACAGGGCTCGGAATGATTTGGGCGAGGGCTCCAAACTTAGGAAGGAGTCCAAGGAGGACTAGGAAACCAGCAGCGTAGTAGATTGGAAGACGGGTCTTGATACCTGACAATTTGACCAAGCCAACGTTTTGTGAAAATCCTGTGTAAGGGAAGGTGTTAAAGATTCCTCCGAGAAGTACGGCCAGACCTTCTGCACGGTAACCGTTGCGAAGGCGTGTGCTGTCGATTGGGTCATTGGTAATATCAGACAAGGCCAGGTAAACACCAGTGGATTCAACCATAGAAACCGTTGCAATGATACACATCATGACAATAGATGAGATTTCAAAGGTTGGCACCCCAAAGTAGAGAGGAGTTGGGACATGGACAAGCGGTGCTGCCGCAACAGGGGAGAAATCAACCAAGCCCATGGTAGCAGCAATGGCGGTTCCGACAACCAGACCAATCAAAATGGAAATAGACTTGATAAATCCTTTGGTAAAGATGTTGATCAAGAGGATGATCAGAACAGTGATGGCTGCAAGCAAGAGACTTTGACCAGTTGGCTCTGGGACGTTATTTCCCATATTTCCAATAGCGACAGGAATCAGGGTTAATCCGATAGTCGTAATAACAGATCCTGTTACGATAGATGGGAAGAGATTGGCCACTTTTGAGAAAATGCCTGAAATCAGAACCACATAAATCCCTGAAACGATAAGGGCACCAAACATAGCACCGCTACCGTGGCTTTGTCCAATCATAATCAAAGGAGCGACTGATTGGAAGGCAACTCCGAGAACGACTGGTAGTCCAACACCAAAGTGTTTGTTGAGTTGGAGTTGGAGGAAGGTTGCCACCCCACACATGAAGATATCTGTGGAAATCAGATATGTCAACTGCTCAGCTGAATAGCCAAGAGCTGTCGCAATCATGATAGGAACTAGGATAGAGCCTGAGTACATTGCGAGAAGGTGCTGAAGCCCTAGAACCGCGGCTTGCGAGTGTTTTTCTTGTTTTTGCATTAGAGATCTGCCTCCTTAAATACGACCTGACCATTTTCAAAACGATCCAAACGAGCGAGTGATAGAACTGGATAGCCAGCTTTCTCGAGCAAATCACGACCATCTTGGAAGGATTTTTCAATCACGATACCGATGGCTTCGACTCTTGCACCGGCTTGTTCGATGATTTGGATCAAGCCTTTGGCAGCTTGTCCATTTGCTAGGAAATCATCGATAATCACGACCTTGTCCTCTGGTGAGAGGAATTTTCCAGCAATAGAAACGGTGCTGGTCACCTGCTTGGTAAAGGAGTAGACTTCGGCAGTTAAGATGCCTTCGTTCATGGTGATGTTTTTAGCTTTTTTGGCGAAAATCATAGGGACATCTAAGGCTTCAGCTGTAAAAACAGCTGGGGCAATGCCTGAAGCTTCAATGGTCACGACCTTGGTAATGCCAGCAGAAGCGAATTTATCCGCAAATACCTTACCGATTTCCCGCATCAAGCTGAAGTCAACTTGGTGGGTTAAAAAGGAATCTACCTTGAGAATGTTGTCACCCAAGATATGCCCATCCTGAAGGATGCGCTCTTCTAATAATTTCATAAGACCTCCTAAAGTCTAAAAGTCAAATTACTTGTTGTTTAAATGTTTCTATAGTGATCCAGTTTGCTAGTGCTATATATTTGATAAAATGATAAAACTAGTACGAGCGAAGCGAGTTTTATCAAATATTTCCCGCCGTAGTGGTATCATAGACAATAATCTTGTTATTGTCTATGACGGGATTTTTGAGACTTTTGGCTCAAAAATTAGGGATGAAATTCCGAAGGAAGTTGCTCCCGTCCGCACTAATTAAGGGAAATATTAAAAATATTTAGTTTACACTTAAAGGCGTGCTTTAATAAAAATATTTAAAAGGACCTACTTAATCCCCTAAGTAAGTCCCCAAAATAGGCATGGCCAACACCATACCTTCAGCTGACATACTCATTGTTAGGTGTTCCGGCACCTTGTAGAAACGTCGTGCCAATTCACGACATAAACAAGTAAAATGGTACTATAATAGAACGTCAAAGCGTTAATGTCATTATTTTACACTAAATAGCTTTAGAAATCAAATATTTTGTTGGCGTTTAGATAAAAAAAGCGAACAAACAGAAACCTACAACACGACACAGTATTGTAGGTTTCGATTATTCTATTCGCTAAATCTTATAAAATAACCATCAGGATCCAAAATCGCAAATTCATGAGGGTAAATAAAGCTATCTCCTACTCGAAATTCTCTTTTTGTCAGGGGACGATGGATAGGATAGTCAGCTTCCAGCAGTTTTTGGTGGAGCTGAGGAACATCCGCAATGCCAAAGGAAATATTGACACCGCGCCCGAAAGGATAGGTCAGCTGAGCTAATTCTTCTGCGCTGCCTTCTTCTAGCATAAGTTGGCAGTCTTCAAGCGAGAGGAAGAGAAATTTCTCCTCTGGACGCTCGTATTCGACAGAGAATCCTAGCAGGTCGCAGTAGAAGTGGCGTGATTTTTCGATGTCAGATACTACAAATTCAGGAATGACAGCTTGATAGTCCATTAGCTTTCTCCTTAGAGTTCAATTTCCAATACAATCGGCGTATGGTCTTGGCGAGCACCGGAGTCAATCATATCAGACTTGGTCACCTTGTCAGCCACGCGGTTGCTTGTCAGCCAGTAGTCGATTCTCCAGCCTGTATTGTTGATTTTAGAAGTCTTGCTGCGTTGCGCCCACCAAGTATAACGCTCTGGGACATCGCCGTGAATATGGCGGAAGGTGTCAGTAAATCCAGTTGCCAAGAGGTTGGTAAATCCAGCACGTTCCTCGTCGGTAAATCCAGGTGAACGGCGGTTGCTGGCAGGATTTGCAAGGTCAATTTCATTGTGGGCTACATTGTAGTCACCGGTCGCAAGGACTGGTTTTTCTTTGTCTAGTTCAGCCAAGTACTCCGCATATTTGACATCCCAGACTTGGCGTTCTTCCAAACGTTTGAGGCCGTCGCCAGCGTTTGGAGTGTAAACTTGGGTCACGAAAAATTCATCAAATTCTAGAGTGATGATGCGACCTTCTAAGTCCATGGTAGAAGGGGCACCGATTTCTGGAAAAGTGACAGTGGGTGTGAGTTCTTTCTTATAAAGGAACATGGTTCCAGCATAGCCTTTGCGGGCAGGTTCTTGAGAAGAACGCCACGTGTTTTCGTAGTTTGGAAAGAGTTCAGCTAAAATTTCCAAGTGTTTTTTAGTAGGACCCTTGGCAGAAAGCTTGGTTTCTTGGATAGCGATGATATCAGCATTTTCAGCGACCAAGGTTTGTAGTACTTCTTGGGACAATTTGGCACGAGTTGAGTCACTAGTTAGGGCAGCATTGAGGGAATCAATATTCCATGAGATGAGTTTCATAAAGTTACCTTTTTCATTCAGATTATAGATTTTATTATACCAAAAAAAGGTCCATTTCCCCAACGTATGGCTTGAAAAATCACTCTCTTTCGTTTATAATTAAGAATGATTTTATGAAAGGGAGTGAAAATAAATGAAATTTTACTCATATGACTATGTCCTCAGCCAAATTGGTCAGCAAAATGGCATCATGATTGGCTTTGGGATTGTGCTCCTAGCTATCACAGGATTTTTTGCTTTTAAAGCCTATCGAGATAAAAAGGGGACTAAGTTTCGGGAATTGGTCATGATTTTGGCCTTGACCTTGGTAGCCATGCTTTTGGTAACAATCTCAAAATACCAGACCAATCAAGCCTCTAACAACCAATTTCAAACTTCCCTTCATTTCATAGAGGTTGTTTCCAAAGACTTGGGAGTGGATAAATCAGAAGTTTATGTCAATACTTCTGCAGCCACTGATGGAGCACTTATCAAGGTAGGTTCAAATTTCTATCGTGCCATGAACGGGAGCCAACCAGACAAGTATCTTTTAGAGAAATTAGAATTGCATCAAACAGACGCTATTGAATTGGTGGAGGTAAACAAATGACACTCAATTATATGGAAATTTTAATCAAACTGGCCTTGGGTCTTTTCTCTCTTGTTTTTGTTATTAATGTGACAGGAAAGGGGAATCTAGCACCTAACTCAGCGATAGACCAAATTCAGAACTATGTTCTTGGTGGTATCATCGGTGGGGTGATTTACAATAGTTCAATCAGCATTCTGCAGTACGCAGTGATTTTGATGATGTGGACGATTTTGGTCTTGACCCTCAAGTGGCTCAATAACAATGTTCGTTTTGTCAAACGCTTGATTGATGGAAAACCAACTCTCCTTATCAAAAATGGGCAGATTGACCCAGAAGCCTGTCGTTCAGTTGGTTTGTCTGCAGCAGAAGTTGCTCTCAAACTTCGTAGCCAAGGAATTTTCCAGATGAAACAGGTCAAACGAGCTGTGCATGAGCAAAATGGCCAACTCATCGTGGTCCAAATGGGAGATGAAAATCCTAAGTATCCAGTTGTGACTGACGGTGTGATCCAAGTCGATGTTTTGGAATATATTGACCGTAGCGAAGAGTGGTTGCTTGATAATCTCAGCAAACAAGGGCATGACAATGTGGCCAATATCTTTATCGCTGAGTATGACAAGGGTGTCGTCTCAGTCGTGACCTATGAATAAGAAAAACCTGAGGTCTCTGCCTCAGGTTTCCATTTGCAATCAGAAAGGGATTTTATGTCCATTATTCAAAAACTCTGGTGGTTTTTCAAGTTAGAAAAGCGCCGTTATCTAGTCGGGATTGTGGCCTTGGTCTTGGTTTCCGTCCTTAATCTCATTCCCCCCATGGTTATGGGACGTGTGATTGACGCCATTACATCGGAGAAATTAACCCAGCAGGACCTCCTTCTTAATCTATTTTATCTACTGCTGGCAGCTTTTGGGATGTACTATCTGCGCTATGTTTGGCGCATGTATATCCTTGGAACTTCCTACCGTCTGGGGCAGATTATGCGTTCACGCCTATTTGAACACTTTACCAAGATGTCGCCAGCCTTTTATCAGACCTATCGGACGGGGGATCTGATGGCTCACGCAACCAACGATATCAATGCCTTGACTCGTCTAGCGGGTGGTGGGGTCATGTCTGCGGTGGATGCCTCTATCACGGCTCTGGTGACTCTGCTGACCATGCTTTTTAGCATTTCTTGGCAGATGACCTTGGTTGCTATTCTACCCCTGCCTTTCATGGCTTATGCGACCAGTCGTCTAGGGAGAAAGACTCACAAGGCCTTTGGCGAGTCACAGGCAGCCTTTTCTGAGCTCAATAACAAGGTGCAGGAGTCTGTATCAGGTATCAAAGTGACCAAGTCTTTCGGTTATCAGGCGGACGAGCTGGAGTCTTTTCAGGCAGTCAATGAATTAACCTTCCAAAAGAATCTCCAAACCATGAAATACGATAGTCTCTTTGATCCCATGGTTCTCTTGTTTGTTGGTTCGTCCTATGTCTTAACTCTTTTGGTCGGCTCCTTGATGGTTCAGGAGGGGCAAATCACAGTTGGAAATCTGGTTACCTTTATCAGCTACTTGGATATGCTGGTTTGGCCTCTTATGGCTATTGGTTTCCTCTTTAATATTACTCAGCGAGGGAAGGTGTCCTATCAGCGGATTGAGGATCTTTTGTCTCAGGAATCACCTGTAAAAGATCCTGAATTTCCTCTGGATGGTATTGAAAATGGGCGCTTGGAGTATGCTATTGATAGCTTCGCCTTTGAAAATGAGGAAACACTGACTGCTATTCACTTTAGTTTAGAAAAAGGGCAAACTCTGGGCTTGGTCGGGCAGACAGGCTCTGGGAAAACATCCTTGATCAAGCTCCTCTTGCGTGAGTATGATGTTGACAAGGGAGCCATTTACCTAAACGGTCATGATATTCGGAATTATCGTCTGACGGACCTTCGCAGTCTCATGGGCTATGTTCCTCAGGACCAGTTCCTCTTTGCGACTTCTATCTTAGACAATGTTCGTTTTGGAAATCCTAATTTGCCCCTTTCAACGGTTGAGGAAGCGACTAAGCTAGCCCAAGTTTACCAAGACATTGTAGCCATGCCTCAGGGATTTGATACGCTGATCGGTGAAAAAGGAGTTAGTCTTTCTGGTGGTCAAAAGCAACGTCTGGCCATGAGTCGGGCTATGATTTTAGACCCTGATATCTTGATTCTAGATGATTCCTTGTCAGCCGTGGATGCTAAGACAGAGTATGCGATTATTGACAATCTCAAGGAGACGCGGAAGGATAAGACAACTATCATAACGGCCCATCGCCTCAGTGCAGTTGTCCATGCAGATTTGATTTTGGTTCTGCAAAATGGCCAAATCATCGAACGGGGAACGCATGAAGAACTGCTAGCCCTGGATGGCTGGTATGCCCAAACCTACCAGTCTCAGCAGCTGGAAATGAAAGGAGAAGAAGATGCAGAATAAGAAAGAACAATGGACTGTATTGAAGCGCTTGATGTCTTATCTCAAGCCCTATGGACTCCTGACCTTTTTGGCACTCAGTTTTCTCCTAGCGACTACGGTCATTAAAAGTGTCATTCCCCTTGTGGCTTCCCACTTTATCGACCAGTACCTCAGCAACCTAAACCATCTTGCTGTGACCGTTTTGCTGGCCTACTATGGCCTCTATATCCTGCAAACTCTGGTCCAGTATGTCGGCAATCTTCTCTTTGCGCGGGTGTCATATAGCATTGTTAGGGATATTCGTCGCGATGCCTTTGCCAATATGGAGAAGCTCGGCATGTCTTATTTTGATAAGACGCCAGCAGGTTCGATCGTCTCTCGTTTGACAAATGATACTGAGACCATCAGTGATATGTTTTCGGGGATTTTATCCAGCTTTATTTCAGCAGTTTTTATCTTTCTGACAACTCTGTATACCATGTTGGTGCTGGATTTTCGTTTGACAGCTTTAGTCTTGCTCTTTCTTCCCTTGATTTTCCTTTTGGTCAATCTCTATCGGAAAAAGTCAGTCAAGATTATCGAGAAAACCAGAAGTCTCTTATCAGATATCAATAGTAAGCTGGCAGAAAACATCGAAGGAATCAGAATTATCCAGGCCTTTAATCAAGAGAAGCGCCTGCAGGCAGAATTTGATGAAATCAACCAAGAACACTTGGTCTATGCTAACCGATCTGTAGCCTTGGATGCCCTCTTTTTGAGACCTGCCATGAGTTTGCTGAAACTCCTAGGCTATACAGTCTTGATGGCCTACTTTGGCTACCGTGGACTTTCTATCGGGATAACGGCCGGAACCATGTATGCCTTTATCCAGTATATCAACCGTCTCTTTGATCCCTTGATTGAGGTGACGCAAAACTTTTCAACCCTTCAAACGTCCATGGTGTCTGCAGGTCGTGTTTTTGCCTTGATTGACGAGACGAACTATGAGCCTCTTCAAGAAAATGAGCAAGCCAAAATCAAAGAAGGCAATATTCGTTTTGAACATGTGTATTTCTCATATGATGGCAAACACCAAATCCTGGATGATATTTCCTTTTCAGTTAAGAAGGGGGAAACTATTGCCTTTGTAGGTCATACAGGTTCGGGGAAATCTTCGATTATTAATGTCCTCATGCGTTTTTATGAATTTCAGTCAGGGCTAGTTCTCTTGGATGATGTGGATATCAGGAACTACAGTCAGGAAGAGCTGAGAAAGAACATCGGTCTGGTCTTGCAGGATCCCTTCCTCTATCACGGGACTATCAAGTCCAATATCGCCATGTACCAAGATATCAGTGATGATCAAGTAAAGGACGCAGCTACCTTTGTAGATGCAGATTCCTTTATTCAGGACCTTCCTCAGGGTTACGACTCTCCTGTTTCTGAGCGTGGTTCGAGCTTTTCTACTGGACAGCGTCAGCTCCTTGCCTTTGCCAGAACAGTCGCCAGTCAGCCTAAAATCTTAATTTTGGATGAAGCGACAGCCAATATTGACTCTGAAACAGAAAGTTTGGTTCAAGATTCCCTAGCTAAGATGAGACAGGGGCGGACGACCATTGCCATCGCTCATCGCCTTTCAACTATACAAGATGCCAACTGTATCTATGTTTTGGACAAGGGGCGAATCATCGAGAGTGGAACCCATGAGGAACTCTTGGCCTTGGGAGGAACCTATCATAAGATGTATAGCTTGCAGGCAGGGGCCATGTCCTAATAAGAATTCCTCCAAATTACAGCTTTCTTGCACCGCCTTTTCCATTTTGTGGTATAATGAAAAATGTTGACAAATAGTATAATAAAAACAAAGGAGAAACAGCATGCTGAAATGGGAAGACTTGCCCGTGGAAATGCAATCAAGCGAGGTTGAGTCTTACTACCAGCTTGTCTCTAAAAGGAAAGGTTCGCTGGTTTTCAAGCGTTGTCTGGATTGGATTCTGGCCTTGGTTTTACTGATTTTGACTTCCCCAATCTTTCTTATCTTGAGCATTTGGATCAAGTTGGATAGCAAGGGACCTGTCATTTACAAGCAAGAGCGCGTGACCCAGTACAACCGTCGGTTCAAGATTTGGAAGTTCCGTACCATGGTGACGGATGCGGATAAAAAAGGAAGTCTGGTGACTTCTGCTAACGATAGCCGCATTACCAAAGTTGGGAATTTCATCCGCCGTATCCGTTTGGACGAACTGCCTCAGTTGGTCAATGTCCTTAAAGGAGAGATGTCTTTTGTCGGTACAAGACCTGAAGTGCCACGCTATACAGAGCAGTATAGTCCTGAAGTGATGGCGACCTTGCTCTTACCCGCAGGGATTACCTCTCCAGCCAGCATCAACTACAAGGATGAGGACACTATCATCAGTCAAATGACCGAAAAAGGCCTGTCAGTTGACCAAGCCTATGTCGAACATGTTCTTCCTGAAAAGATGCGCTATAATCTCGCCTATCTCCGAGAGTTTAGTTTCCTTGGAGACATCAAAATCATGTTTCAAACCGTGTTTGAAGTACTAAAATAAATAGTCATGAGAAAATGAGTACAGATAAAAGGAGCAAATAAATGCCAAATTACAATATTCCATTTTCACCACCCGATATTACAGAAGCTGAAATTGCTGAAGTAGCGGATACCCTACGTTCTGGCTGGATCACAACAGGTCCTAAGACAAAAGAACTGGAGCGTCGCTTGTCTCAATACACACAGACACCTAAGACTGTCTGCCTCAACTCTGCGACTGCCGCTCTTGAGTTGATTTTACGTGTCTTGGAAGTGGGACCTGGTGATGAAGTCATCGTTCCAGCCATGACCTATACAGCTTCATGTAGTGTCATCACTCACGTGGGAGCAACACCTGTCATGGTGGATATCCAAGCAGATACGTTTGAGATGGACTATGACCTTCTTGAGCAAGCCATTACTGAAAAGACTAAGGTGATTATTCCGGTTGAGCTTGCAGGGATTGTTTGTGACTATGACCGTTTGTTCCAAGTTGTGGAGAAAAAACGTGATCTCTTTACAGCTTCAACCAAGTGGCAAAAGGCCTTTAACCGTATTGTGATTGTCTCTGATAGTGCCCATGCTTTGGGATCTACTTATAAAGGGCAACCAGCTGGTTCTATCGCTGACTTTACTTCCTTCTCATTCCATGCCGTTAAGAACTTTACAACTGCTGAGGGAGGAAGTGCGACTTGGAAAGCCAATCCAGCGATTGACGATGAAGAGATGTACAAGGAGTTCCAAATC
This sequence comes from Streptococcus oralis, assembly GCF_003943385.1. Taxonomy (GTDB): domain Bacteria; phylum Bacillota; class Bacilli; order Lactobacillales; family Streptococcaceae; genus Streptococcus; species Streptococcus oralis_CA. The sequence goes on along the minus strand of NZ_RJPI01000002.1, from coordinate 117,693 downwards.
CTTTCCCTTCATGGTCAAACTAAGGATGCTCTTGCTAAGATGCAATTGGGTTCATGGGAGTACGATATCGTAACGCCAGCCTACAAGTGTAACATGACGGATATCATGGCTTCGATTGGTTTGGTACAATTGGATCGTTACCCTGGTTTGCTACAACGTCGTAAGGACATCGTGGACCGCTATGATCGTGGTTTTGCGGGTACTCGTATTCACCCACTGGCACACAAGACTGATACTGTCGAATCTTCACGCCACCTCTACATCACCCATGTAGAAGGAGCAAGTTTAGAAGAACGCAACCTCATCATCCAAGAATTGGCCAAAGCAGGAATTGCAAGTAATGTACACTATAAACCGCTTCCTCTCTTGGCAGCCTATAAGAATCTTGGTTTTGATATGGCAGATTATCCAAGAGCCTATGCCTTCTTTGAAAATGAAATTACGCTCCCTCTTCATACAAAATTAAGCGATGAAGAAGTTGATTACATCGTTCAGACTTTGGTGAGAATTTCCGAAGAAATCCTCGGTTCTGGAAAAAAATCATAAAAAAATCTTGACAAAAATCGGACAATAGCATATAATATTCTCAACAAATCAGAAAAGTAACTATTTTTGATCTTCAGGGAGCCTGTGGTGATTGTGAACAGGTGGTTGAAAATAGTGAAAGTGGGCTGATTTAAAAAATGAATTTGAAACAATGAAAATTCGGTGCGCACACCTTACAGTGCAACTTGTTGTTAGACAAGGCAGAGATGTAAAGGGGAATAGTCCCTTTATAATTGAGGTGGCACCGCGTTACCAACGCCCTCACACGGAAGTGGATTCTGTGTGTGGGTTTTTTTCATATCTTGAAATCAATACTGAAAGAGGAAATTTTTATGACAACTAAAGGTTATTTTGGACAATTTGGTGGTAGTTTTGTACCGGAGCCGATTCAGGCTTTGTTGGATGAGTTGGAAGTGACATTTGACAAGTACAAGGATGACCCAGAATTTTTGGCAGAATTTCGCCATTACTTGAAGGATTATTCAGGTCGCGAAACACCACTCTATTTTGCAGAAAGTTTGACAGATCACTTAGGTGGCGCTAAGATTTATCTCAAGCGCGAAGATCTTAACCACCTAGGTTCTCACAAGCTCAACAATGTTTTAGGACAAATTCTTCTTGCCAAACGTATGGGCAAAAAACGAGTGATTGCAGAAACAGGAGCTGGTCAGCACGGTGTTGCGACAGCAGCAGCTGCAGCTAAGTTTGGTATGGCCTGTGATGTTTATATGGGGGCAGAGGATGTGGAACGTCAACGTCTCAATGTTTTCCGTATGGAGATGATGGGAGCTACCGTTCACGCAGTTGAAACAGGGACACGAACTCTTAAGGATGCGGTCGATGCAGCCTTTGGAGCATGGATGAATGACCTTGAAGCCTTCTACGTTTTGGGATCTGCTGTGGGGCCTCACCCTTATCCAACTATTGTTCATGAGTTCCAAAAAGTGATTAGTGAAGAATCACGTCGTCAAATCTTGGAAAAAGAAGGACGTTTGCCAGACTATGTTATTGCCTGTGTAGGTGGTGGTTCCAATGCTATCGGTGCTTTTTCACAGTATGTGGCTGATGAAGAAGTCAAATTGGTTGGGGTCGAAGCTGCCGGTCACGGGCTTGACACAGACAAGCATGCAGCCACTATGACAAAGGGTAGTGTCGGAATTGTCGATGGTATGAAGACCTATGCAGTCTTTAAGGAAGATGGAGAGCTGGCACCAGTTTACTCTATCTCAGCTGGTTTGGACTATCCAGGGGTTGGCCCAGAACACGCCTACTTCAAAGATTCTGGCCGCGTGGAATACGTAGCAGCGACAGATGAAGAAGCTGTTCAAGCCTTGCTCCTTCTCAGCAAGACTGAAGGGATTATCCCAGCGATTGAAAGTTCGCACGCCATCGCAGAAGCGGTTAAACGTGCACCGAAACTAAGTAAAGATGAGATTATCATCATCAATGTCTCTGGTCGTGGAGACAAGGACGTAGCTGCGATTGCAGACTACCTAGAAGCTAAAAAATAAAAGATGGAAAAATTACAGTCCTTTCTCTCACAGAGAGCTTGTGGTTGCTGGAAACAAGCAGAGAAAGCTGTAAGGTTGGGTCCATCTGAAACGAGAGAAGAAAACATAATTCTCAAGGGAGTGCCCTTTATCGCACAGCCTGTTACAGGAGGTTTCTGAGACAGGAATGAGAGATAGGAGAAATCCTATAATTGAGGTGGCACCGCGAATTTCGTCCTCACGCAAGTTATTTTGCGTGGGGATTTTTCATACAATCGCCACGGACTAGAAGTAAAACTGAAAGGGAAATTACAATGGAACGAATCATTCACGGAGATGTCTTATCACCAATCTTGGCTTATATGCGTCTAAAGGGGCACCACAAGGTTATCTTAGAGAGTATTCCGAGAGACAAAGAAACAGCTCGTTTTTCTATCTTAGCCTATAATCCTATTTTTGAGATTCAGTTTGAAAATGGAGTTCTTTATCAAAATGGTCAAGTGATTGATCGGGATCCCTTGGATTACCTCTATGAAGTGACTCATAAGAGTCAGCACCATTCAGATCTACCTTTTGGTGGGGGAGCCATTGGCTTTGTTGGTTACGATATGATTTCTCTTTATGAAGAAATTGGCCAGATTCCTCAAGATACAATTGGGACGCCAGACATGCATTTCTTTGTCTATGAGAGCTACATGGTTTTTGATCACAAGAAGGAAAAAATCCATGTCATTGAGGATGCTCTTTACAGCGAGCGTAGTCAAGAAGACTTGGAAAAAGCCTTGAACCAAGTGCTTGAGGAATTACGCATCCCTGCTCCAAATGAATTTGAAGACTTGGATTTATCTCCGCTGGACTTCAAACCGCATATCGCTCCTCAGAAGTTTGAGCAAATGGTCGAAACAGCTCGTGACTTGATTCGTAATGGCGATATGTTCCAATGTGTGCTCAGTCAGCGTTTCTCAGCAGAAGTTACTGGAAATCCATTTGACTTTTATAGAAATCTTCGTGTGACCAATCCATCTAATTACCTCTATTTCTATGATTTTGGTGATTATCAAATCATCGGTGCCAGTCCTGAAAGTTTGGTTTCTGTCAAAAATGGCATCGTAACTACCAATCCGATTGCAGGTACGCGACCAAGAGGGGCTACGGATGAAGAGGACAAGGCCTTGGCGACTGACCTGCTTTCTGATGAGAAGGAAACAGCAGAACATCGTATGTTGGTAGACTTGGGACGTAATGATATCGGTCGCATCTCTGAAACGGCAAGTGTCCAAGTCACCAAGTATATGGAAGTGGAGCTCTTCCGCTATGTCATGCATTTGACCAGCGTGGTCAAGGGACGTTTGCTTCCAGAACTCACTGCTATGGATGCTTTAAAATCAACACTTCCAGCTGGAACAGTTTCAGGAGCACCAAAGATTCGGGCCATGAGACGCATCTATGAATTGGAAACGGAAAAACGAGGCGTATACGCAGGAGCAATCGGCTACTTGTCTGCGACGGGTGATATGGACTTCGCCATCGCCATCCGAACTATGATTCTCAAAAATCAAAAAGCCTATGTGCAGGCTGGGGCAGGGATTGTCTACGACTCCATCGCCCAAAACGAATACCAAGAAACCATTAACAAGGCTAAATCTATGACTAGAATTGGAGAACAAAGACCATGATTTTATTGATTGACAACTATGATTCTTTTACCTATAACTTGGCGCAATACATCGGGAATTTTGCAGAAGTGCAGGTCTTGAGAAATGACGATCCCAAGCTGTATGAAGAAGCTGAAAAAGCAGATGGTCTGGTTTTTTCTCCCGGTCCTGGTTGGCCAGTGGATGCCGGAAAGATGGAAGATATGATTCGTGATTTTGCAGGTAAGAAGCCGATTCTAGGCATTTGTTTGGGTCACCAAGCCATCGCAGAAGTCTTTGGTGGGAAGCTAGGTTTGGCTCCAAAAGTCATGCATGGGAAACAGAGCCATATCAGCTTTGAAGCGCCATCTGTTTTGTATCAGGGTATTGAGGATGGTCGTCCAGTCATGCGTTACCACAGCATTTTGATTGAAGAAATGCCAGAAGGCTTTGAAGTGACAGCTCGTTCGACTGATGACCAAGCTATTATGGGAATTCAACACAAAGGTCTGCCAATTTATGGCTTCCAGTACCATCCAGAGAGTATCGGAACGCCAGATGGCTTGTCTTCTATTCGGAATTTTATCGAGAAGGTTGTAAAGTGAGGAAACTAGGATGAAAGAGATTATTGAAAAATTAGCAAAATTTGAAAATTTATCAGGTGTGGAAATGACGGACGTCATTGAGCGTATCGTAACTGGACGTGTAACAGAGGCACAGATTGCTTCTCTCCTTTTAGCTCTTAAGATGAAGGGGGAAACACCGGAAGAACGCACAGCCATTGCACAAGTCATGAGAGGACATGCCCAACACATTCCAACTGAGATACATGATGCCATGGACAACTGTGGTACTGGTGGAGACAAGTCCTTCAGCTTTAACATCTCAACAACTGCAACCTTTGTCTTGGCTGGTGGCAGCATTCATATGGCTAAGCATGGTAATCGCTCGATTTCTTCTAAATCAGGTTCGGCAGACGTCCTTCAAGCCTTGGGTATCAACCTTGACCTCAAACCAGCTGAACTAGGTAAGGTTTTCGATAAAACTGGAATCGTCTTTCTCTTTGCTAAAAATATGCACCCAGCTATGAAATACATCATGCCAGCTCGTTTGGAATTGGGAATTCCAACAATCATGAACTTGACTGGTCCACTGATTCACCCAATGGCTTTGGAAACACAGCTTCTTGGTATTAGTCGTCCAGAACTGCTAGAAAGTACCGCTCAGGTTTTGAAAAATATGGGTCGCAAACGTGCCATCGTGGTTGCTGGACCAGAAGGGCTAGATGAAGCTGGCTTGAACGGAACAACCAAGATTGCTCTTCTTGAAAATGGCGAAATCACCTTGTCAAGCTTTACTCCAGAGGATTTGGGGATGGAACGCTACGCTATCGAAGATATTCGTGGAGGGAATGCTCAGGAAAATGCAGAAATTTTGCTCAGCGTTCTTCAAAACGAACCAAGTCCATTCTTGGAAACGACAGTTCTAAATGCAGGTCTTGGCTTTTATGCCAATGGCAAGGTAGCTAGTATCAAGGAAGGAGTAGCCTTGGCCCGTCAAGTGATTGCTAGTGGCAAGGCCCTTGAAAAACTCAGACTGTTACAGGAGCACCAAAAATGAGTCAGGAATTTTTAGCACGAATTTTAGAGCAGAAGGCGCGTGAGGTCGAGCAGATGGAGCTGGAGCAAATCCAGCCCTTGCGCCAGACCTATCGCTTGGCTGAATTTTTGAAGAATCACCAAGACCGCTTGCAGGTAATCGCTGAGGTCAAGAAAGCTAGCCCTAGTCTGGGAGATATCAATCTCGATGTGGATATTGTGCAACAGGCCCAGACTTATGAAGCGAACGGAGCAGTGATGATTTCTGTTTTGACAGATGAAGTCTTCTTTAAAGGGCATTTGGATTATCTACGAGAGATCTCCAGTCAGGTGCAGATTCCGACGCTCAACAAGGACTTTATTATTGACGAAAAGCAAATCATCCGTGCTCGCAATGCAGGTGCGACAGTCATCTTGCTCATCGTGGCTGCCTTGTCAGAAGAACGCCTCAAGGAACTCTATGACTACGCGACAGAGCTTGGTCTGGAAGTCTTGGTGGAGACCCACAATCTAGCTGAACTAGAAGTGGCCCACAGGCTTGGTGCTGAGATTATTGGGGTTAACAACCGCAACTTGACCACCTTTGAGGTCGACTTACAGACCAGTGTAGACTTGGCCCAGCACTTTGAGGAAGGTCGCTATTACATTTCTGAATCTGCTATTTTTACAGAGTCAGATGCGAAACGAGTTTCACCCTACTTTAACGGAATTTTGGTAGGAACAGCTCTCATGCAGGCAGAAGATGTGGCCCAGAGAATCAAGGAGTTACAGATTGACAAAGGTTAAGATTTGTGGACTATCGACTAAAGAAGCGGTAGAAACAGCCGTATCAGCAGGGGCGGATTATATCGGTTTTGTCTTCGCACCTAGTAAAAGACAGGTGACCTTGGAAGAGGCTGCTGAGCTGGCAAAGCTCATTCCTGTGAACATTAAGAAGGTTGGTGTATTTGTTTCACCAAGTCGGGAAGAATTACTAGATGCGATTGAAAAGGTTGGATTGGATTTGGTACAGGTTCACGGTCGAGTGGCAGATGATTTGTTTGAGGATTTGCCTTGTGCCAGCATTCAGGCTGTGCAGGTGGATGGAGATGGTCACGTGCCAAGTTCTCAGGCAGATTATCTCCTCTTTGATGCACCTGTGGCAGGGAGTGGCCAGACCTTTGACTGGGGTCAACTGGATACGACGGGATTAGCTCAGCCCTTCTTTATAGCAGGTGGGCTAAAGGAAGACAATGTAGCAAAAGCAATTCAACACTTTACTCCCTATGCAGTAGATGTATCAAGCGGAGTGGAGACAGATGGACAAAAAGATCATGAAAAGATTAGAAGATTTATAGAGAGGGTAAAGTATGGCATATCAAGAACCAAATAAAGATGGATTTTACGGAAAATTCGGCGGACGTTTCGTCCCAGAAACATTGATGACAGCAGTTTTGGAGTTGGAGAAAGCCTACCGTGAAAGTCAGGCAGACCCAAGTTTCCAAGAGGAATTAAACCAACTCTTGCGCCAGTACGTAGGACGTGAAACTCCTCTTTACTATGCAAAAAACTTGACCCAGCATATCGGCGGAGCCAAGATTTATCTCAAACGGGAAGACCTCAACCATACAGGGGCCCACAAGATTAATAATGCCTTAGGGCAAGTTCTTCTCGCTAAACGTATGGGAAAAAAGAAAATTATCGCTGAAACAGGTGCTGGTCAGCACGGTGTGGCAACTGCAACAGCTGCAGCCCTCTTCAACATGGAATGTACCATCTACATGGGTGAGGAAGATGTCAAACGACAAGCTCTTAATGTCTTCCGTATGGAGCTTTTGGGAGCCAAGGTCGAGGCTGTGACAGATGGTTCGCGCGTGCTCAAGGACGCGGTCAATGCGGCCCTTCGTTCATGGGTGGCAAATATCGATGATACCCACTATATCCTTGGTTCTGCCTTGGGACCTCATCCATTCCCAGAAATCGTCCGTGACTTCCAAAGTGTGATTGGTCGAGAAGCCAAACAACAGTACCGTGACTTGACAGGACAAGACTTACCAGATGCCCTAGTAGCTTGTGTTGGTGGTGGTTCTAATGCCATTGGTCTCTTCCATCCATTCGTAGAAGATGAGTCAGTAGCTATGTATGGGGCTGAAGCAGCTGGACTTGGTGTGGATACAGAGCACCACGCAGCAACTTTGACTAAGGGTCGTCCAGGTGTCCTCCACGGTTCTCTTATGGATGTGCTCCAAGATGCCCATGGTCAAATTCTTGAAGCCTTCTCTATCTCAGCAGGTTTGGACTACCCTGGTATCGGTCCAGAACATTCTCACTATCATGATATCAAACGTGCCAGCTATGTTCCTGTGACGGACGAAGAAGCCTTGGAAGGATTCCAACTCTTGTCTCGTGTGGAAGGAATTATCCCAGCCTTGGAATCAAGCCACGCCATTGCCTTTGCAGTGAAATTGGCCAAAGAACTTGGTCCAGACAAGTCTATAATTGTCTGCCTATCCGGTCGTGGGGACAAGGATGTAGTTCAAGTCAAAGACCGCTTGGAAGCAGATGCAGCAAAGAAGGGAGAAGCCCATGCCTAAGACTTTAACAGAAAAATTGAACGCTATCAAAGCAGCTGGAAAAGGAATTTTTGTTCCTTATATCATGGCTGGGGACCATGAGAAAGGTTTGGATGGTCTCGGTGAAACAATCCACTTTTTAGAAGATTTGGGTGTTTCAGCTATTGAAGTGGGAGTTCCTTTCTCAGACCCAGTTGCAGATGGTCCAGTTATCGAAGAAGCAGGCTTGCGCAGTCTAGCTCGCGGAACCTCTACCCAGGCTTTGGTTGAAACCTTGAAAACCATTGAAACAGAAATCCCGCTTGTCATCATGACCTACTTTAACCCTCTCTTTCAATACGGTGTTGAGAAATTTGTCAAAAATCTGGCAGATACAGCGGTCAAGGGCTTGATTATTCCAGACCTTCCTCATGAGCATGCCAACTTTGTAGAACCATTTTTGGCAGACACAGACATGGCCTTGATTCCCCTAGTTAGTTTGACGACTGGACTTGAGCGCCAAAAAGAGTTGATCAAGGGAGCAGAAGGATTTGTCTATGCCGTTGCTATTAACGGGGTGACAGGGAAATCAGGCAATTACCGTGCAGACTTGGACAAGCACTTGGCGCGACTTCATCAAGTGGCCGATATCCCAGTCTTGACAGGATTTGGTGTGTCTAGTCAAGAAGACGTAGAACGCTTCAATGCGGTGTCAGATGGCGTTATCGTCGGTTCAAAAATCGTAAAAGCCCTCCATGAAGGAGAGCCGATTCAGGACTTTATCAAACAAGCAGTAGCTTACCAAAAATAATCACACAAGCAGCGAGTAATAGGAAAGGCACAAAAGGAAGTCTTTCCTTTTTCTTTTGCAGGAGAAAGGCCAGAATGCCCGTCGCAGAAGCGAACTGAATCAAGATGAGTAATTCGGTCGCGCTAAAGACGAGAGCACAAGAAGCCAGAAAGAGAAAATCCCCTGCTCCCATACGGATATCAATAAAATGAGCCATGATTCCAAGAATAAGGAAGAAGACCATGACCAGATTCCAACCACAGAAGGCCATGAGGATTAGGTGGAAAGTCATCCAGACTAGTAAAGGATATTCCTGATGGCGAAAGTCGTAAATGCCCAAGGTCAAGCCAGCAGTGATGAGGATGACTTGACCCAAGGAAATCCAACCCCATGACCAAGTCAGAAAAAGTAGTCCTAAGCCGAGTTCAAAAAGGGCATACCAGATAGGATAGTGAATCTTGCAGTAGCGACAGCGAAAGCGATTAACCACCTGCGAAAGGATAGGAATCAAATCTAGCGGACGCAAGCGAGTCTGACAGGAATTGCAGTGGCTAGCTGGTCGAATAATGGATTGCTCAGGAAAACGGTCAATGACCAAACCCAAGAAAGAAGCGAGAATGCTTCCGACAAGAAAAAAATAAAGATCAATCATACTTATCTATTCGTAAAAAATAGAAGAAGTAGTATAATAAAGAAACATAGATAAGATAGTGAGGTCAAGATGATGATTCGTTTTGAAGAAAATGTGAGCACAGAAAACGCTCAACTCGTATGCCAATGGTCCAATTCCCTTGGCAAATCCTTTCAAGAACAATGGATGGGAACAATGATTCCTTTTCCCTTAACAATTCAAATCTTGCAAGATTTGGAAGGAATCTTTTCAATCTTTGATGGACAAGAGTTTGTGGGGCTTATCCAGAAAATCAGACTAGAAGACAGGAATCTTCATATCGGGAGATTTTTTATCAACCCTCAGAAACAGGGGCAAGGCTTAGGTAGCCAGGCTTTAAGGAAATTTGTTAGTTTGGCCTTTGAAAATGAAGACATAGATACTATTTCTCTAAATGTCTACGAGGCAAATCAAACAGCTTACAAGCTTTACCAAAAAGAAGGATTTGAAATCGTTCAAATGGTTGAAACACCTATACGAAAATACATCATGAAAAAGTTTAGATAGAAATCAAAAAAGCCTTGGTTCCCAAAGCTTTTTTATGTTATAAACTCATTAAAAGAACCCCCAGTTAGATTTGGAATATTTTTTATTCTGTGTCATATAAAAATAAATAAAATGAATGGCTATAGCTAGAGCTAAAATGGTTGTTATACTCACTACTATTATAGGATTAGAAGCAAAGATTAAAGAGAGAATAAAGGCAGCCAGATAGAGTGTCGCTTGGACACAGTAGTAACTTTTCGAATAGCGAAGATAGTGTTTGTTATAGGGCCCATTTACTAGGACAGCAGCTTGAAAGAGGCCAAATCCGATATAAGAGAAGCTGGTTGCAAAGAGACGATTAGCTTCAGGATTCTGAAGAAAACTCATCGATACAATCATCATCATAAGTCCAATGAAAATAGGATAGTGACTGTAAATTAGAAATAGTCCCTTTTGATTAGATTTTTCATCAATAGCATGGTCGAATTGACCAAAATAAAACAAGAACAGAGAAATCATAATAATGAAATAAAGAACCGAATAAATCGAGAAATTCTCGATTGTAAAGAAGTTAGCTAGATTCGTAATCATCTCTCCAAACGTAATAATGACAAGAAGGGAGATGCGCTCGATTAAATGGGGAAGATTTACCTGGTAATGCTTATCTTTATTAAGCAAGATACTTGGCGTAATAAATGTTAGCAGAATACTAGCATAAAGGATATAGACTCCAATGTAAATAGGAAGAAGAGCTACTAGATAGATTTCTAAACTTCGTAGACCTGTTATCCATAGAAAACCTTTGATACTTTCCCTATGAACATTATCGGTTGATTTTTTAAAAAACTCAACCAAATATTGAAAAAATAAGGTAAGGGTTAATGTACCAATAGCCCAACAGAGATAATGAAAATATTGTTGCCAATCAGGTCCAATCATATTGGCTATAAAGAGTAAAAGTCCCATTTTGATAAACATGATTACCATGTTAAATAAAGAGTTCTTTCCATAGCGATTGGTATAAACGGTTTGAATCATCCATGAATCAGTGAGAAGCAAGACAGCCATGAAAAAATCAAGGAAAGAATTCCAAGTCAAAATACCGTTATGAAGATGCTCAATTAAAGTAGTTACTTTTGAAATTGCAAAAACAAAAACTAGGTCATAAAAAAGTTCTGAAAATTCTACACGTTTATGTTTAACAAGAGTTGTCATCTTAAGACCTTTCTATTTTAGAAGTACAATTTATTATAACAGAAAATGGTAATAAAAAAAAAGGAGATGCTTAAATAACTTCATGTGACGCGAATGAACTGCGCCACAAAAGTTAGGTTTTTTCTGTCTAACTTTTGGGGTGCAGTTCAGAAGGGGTGTTTTTTCTATCGTTTTTTAGTGCTAAGACTACACAAAAAAGCCTTGATTCCAAGGCTTTTTCCTGTTGATTTAGATGCCCCCTACAGGGATTTGGAAAGGACTTTCATATTGAGAGCAATTAAAAATATTGAAATATAAGTGATTTTAGGTATTTTCAATGTCATGATTTAAAAATGGGACAAAAGTGGGGCAAAAACCATACAGATTCTAAACTGTATGGTTCTTTTTTTATCTAACCAAGAAAGGTTAAAACTTATTAAAACACATGCAATCAACTGTTGAAAACTTTTTAGTCCGTGTAATATAAAAACAAGTAAAAAGTTGAACTATAGGGAATATTGTGTCATAATAGGTAATAGATGAATAATTAATAGATTGGAAATAATGCTTTCTTACCTTAACAAGTTGAATTGGTTATACATTTTTTCGTCTCAATTGTACTTATCTCTCAAGTTTAGTTAATTTTTATTAGCTTTGTTTTCGAATCAATAAAACNAATTTTAGAAGTGCATAAGACAAGATGGTGACATTACTACAGTCATTGCTAATCGCTATGTCTGCCTGGTACAGACTGTTTGTGCCGTTGGCTATTTACCAGTCAGTTTAATCAAAGGGCTTAATTTTTATTGTTGAAAGGTTTTTATATGGGGAAAATTCTCTCTTTAGGTCTGACAGGTAAGAAATTACTTGCTCAGGGTTTCTTGTTTGTTCTGCTAGGTCTTATCTTGATGGTCACGGGGACTTGGTTGCCAGTAACGATTATTCGACTGGCTCTGTTTTTAGCTTGGATAGCAACGGTCGTAGATTTGCTATTACGAGTTTTCAAAAAAAGCCAGTCAACGGATACCTTGGGAGTTGCACTGGTTAAATTGTTAGTGCTGGGATATTTGCTAGGTTCTAATCTTGCGACTGATATACCGATTTATGTTCTGGCTCTTGTGATTGGAGTTTATCAGATTTTTAGGGCCACGATTAATCTTGTCACCTATGTTCTCTACCGTAAAAATAATATTCGACCTCGTTTTCGTCTCTTACTAGATGGTATTCTACTAGTTTTTCTTGGTGGAGCTAGTCTTTTGTCCTCTACGGGAAATTCTGTCTTTCAACTCTTTGTTTTAGGGGCTTATTTTTTCCTTTATGGTCTGTCCAATATCCGTGACGGTTTCTTATTTGAAGGGGAAATTGGGAAAAACCATCTCAAACGTCGTATTAGAATTAGCTTACCTATTGTCCTAGCCGCTCTCATCCCTGCAAGAACTTTAGCAAAAGTTAACAAATTTATGCTGGAAAATGCTGATGAGGAAGAAGATATCCATCTTGGAATAGTGAAGTCTGGTAAGACAGCAGAGCTAGAAATTTTTGTTCATACAGCTGAGACCTCTCTGTTTTCGGCAATTGGTCATGTGGATATCTGCTATCAAGGCCGTGTTATTTCTTATGGCAACTATGATCCGTCTTCTGAGACCTTATTTGGCATGGTAGGAGATGGTGTCTTATATTTCTGTGATCGTGACAAGTACATTGACCTATGTAAACGTGAGAGTCAAAAAACGCTTTTTGGTTATGGGATAGATTTGACGCCTGAAATGGAAAAAGCAGTTCAGAAAAAGTTGGCTGAATTGAAACAACTGACGATTCCATGGGAGCCAAGTGCAGATAAAATCATGACAGGTGATGGTAAGGAAGACTACACCTACGCTTATAAAATCAGACATGAGACAGATGGGGAACTTTATAAATTTATCAAATCTAAGTTTAAATCCTACTTTGTCTTATCTACAAACTGTGTGCTCTTGGCTGATACCATAGTCGGTCAGGCTGGCACCGATATCCTCTCACCCAAAGGATTTATCGCTCCAGGAACTTACCAAGCCTACCTTGACCGAGAGTTTGAAAAACCAAATAGTATAGTCGTATCTAAACATGTTTATTAATGAGAATTTATGAACTTAGTAAAAAAATACACCCCGTTAATACTTTTTATAGGGCTGGTTGCTCTTGTAATTCTGAATGCATCGAGCTTTATATCAGGAGCAATCTCTCTCTTTGATGTAATATCAACCTTGATTTATGGTGCTGTTATTGCTTTTGTGCTTAATGTTCCTATGAAAAAAATTGAACAGTACTTAGTTAAATTGAAGGTAAAGGCAGAGTTGCGTCGTCCGATTGCCATGGTACTTGTTTTCCTAGCTCTTATCTTAATCGTGATTGCTCTTTTGGTTTTGGTGCTGCCAACCCTAGCCCAGACTATTAGTCAGCTGGGAACAGTCCTTTCAACAGTCCTTACTCAACTTGGGAAATTGCTAGGCAGCTCGGAATTTGTAACCAAAGACATGTTGTCAACTATCGTATCAGGCATACAGGGACAATCTAGTTCTATTAGCCAAGCTTTGATAGGTTTTTTATCAGGTCTGACTAGTAATATCGGCAATATTTTTTCAAGTTTGATGAATGCCTTTTTGATTATAGTCTTCACCTTTTCATTTTTATCCAGTAAGGAACATTTGGCAGCGATGACGAGTCGACTTCTAAAAGTTTTTCTTCCAGAGAAGGTGGTGATAAAGTTGACTTACATTGGACAAGTAGCACTAGAGACTTATGACCAATTTTTGATGAGTCAGCTGATTGAAGCAGTTATCATAGGAGTTATGATAGCGGTTGGTTACAGCGTGTTTGGGATACCCTATGGAGTAATGACAGGTATCTTTGCAGGAGTGCTATCGTTCATTCCTTATGTAGGGCCTATGATTGCTTGTGTTGTGGGAGCGATTTTTATCTTCACAGTGAGTCCTACTCAAGCCTTACTTTCTCTTCTTCTATATCAAGTTATACAGCTGATTGAAGGAAACCTTATTTATCCTAGAGTTGTAGGTCAGTCTATTGGTTTGCCAGCTATTTTCACGCTTGCGGCTGCTAGTATTGGAGGCAATCTCTTTGGCTTACTTGGGATGATATTCTTTACACCGATATTTGCTGTTATCTATCGATTGGTTAAGGAATTTGTCGTTGCAAAGGAAAATCAGCTAGATTAAGAAAAACTAAATTTAATAAGATATACTGAGAAGAGAGTGAGAGATTCTCTTCTCTTTTATTTTTAAATACTTTTCTACAAAAAGCTATTAGACGTTAAAAAAAGCCTTGGTTTCAAGGCTTATTTCTGTTGATTTAGATGTGCCCCCTGCAGGGCTCGAACCTGCGCCCCATAGCTTAAGAGTCTACTGCTCTACCAACTGAGCTAAGGAGGCAACAGAAAAAGCTGAGAATGTAACTTCCCAGCTATTTTAATATGCCCAAAATGGCAACTAGATTATTTACGAAAGGCATCAAGGATATAGGTGAAACCAACAATTAAAAATGCAAAGGCAACGACATAAACGACAAAGACACTTGTAGCTACTGGATTGAACAAAATCACTAGACCTAGTAAAAATGCAAGCAACGCTATCCACATGATATGGTTGCCAATAATAGGGAAAATCAATCCCAGACGATTGCCTTTAAAGAAAACTATAATGGCTTCTACAATTAACCAAATTCCTAAAATAGTTGGAATGACAACTGGCAGCGTCACAAAGCCATAGGCAACGAGGTAAAGAGCTAAGAGAAGATTAACAATCCCTTGGAAAAGATGAGCTGGTGAGCGAAGCTCTTTTGGTACAGAGAAATAGCCTAAAATAGCTGCTATAGAAGAAACCAGTAAACCAAATGCAATCCACCAGCTGTAAGCAACAAGATTAGCTACTGGGTTTGTAAATAGGAAAAGTCCTAAAAGGACAAAAACAACTCCTGCAAGGAATAGCAGTAAACGATTAGAAAATTTCATTTCAATACCCCCTATATAGTATAGTATAGTATAGTTTGATAATAAAAATATTATACACCTTTTTAGAGGAAATGTCAATAAACAAAATGGAAAATTTGGAAGTTTCAGTCTGATTTATGAAAAGAAAATCAGTTTTTATTATTTTGAAAATAAAAAGAGAAGATAAAATTTGTCTTCTCTACATGAAAATATTGTATGGAATCAAAGCAAAAGTAACTGGCTTTACACTATTTGTAAAGATGTAATTTGATTCAAAAAGAAAAGATAGATTTAAAATGTGGGACAAATGATGGGGTAAATCAGTTATAGACAAGCAAAAAAAGCCTTGATTTACAAGGCTTTTTCCTGTTGTATTTAGATGCCCCCTACAGGGATCGAACCTGTGACCCACGGATTAAGAGTCCGCTGCTCTGCCAGCTGAGCTAAGGAGGCAAAGAAAAAAGCTGTATTGGTGCCGAAACTTCACGGTTTGTATTGAACCCGCGCAATTAAGCAGGTGGGCAACTCGCTCTAACTGAAGCTGTTTCCGTGTGAGACGGCCTACATGCTGTTAGAAGACTTTTGTTTCCCTAATAATACAAAAAATAGTCGGTCAACACTTAAGTGTGAAGTCGTACACCACAGCGTTTCTATGTTTATATAATACCACTTTTTCAAAAAAAATCAAGAGGAAAGTGCAATTTTTTGAAAAGGATTTCAGATTTTTCGCAAACGGTCGATAGCTTCCTTTCTTTGAGCCAAAGCCCGTTCATATTTACCAGTATCTTCTGCTTGGAAATAGTGATGATTACGAATTTTTTCTGGTAGATAGTCTTGCTTGACCCAATTTCCAGGATAGTTGTGTGGATAGAGATAGTCTTGGGCATTCCCCAGTTCCTTGCTTCCACTGTAGTGCCCATCACGCAGGTGTCGCGGAATAGGCAAGTGCCCTGATGTTTTGAGGTCGGCAAGAGCCTTATTCATAGCTACATAGGCTGAGTTGGATTTTGGAGAAAGGGCCAAATCAATGACGACATTGGCAATGAGAATGCGGGCTTCTGGGAACCCAATCTTTTGGGCAGCATCCAGAGCAGTCACGGTGTGAATCTGAGCTTCAGGATTGGCTAAGCCGATATCTTCATAGGCGATAACAGTCAAGCGACGAGCGAGACTTGGCAAATCACCAGCCTCAATCAAGCGGGCAGCATAGTGGAGACTGGCATCCACATCTGAGCCACGGATAGACTTTTGCAGGGCTGAGAGAACATCATAGTGGCCATCTCCATCTTTGTCCATGGTAATGTAGCTCCGCTGCAGGCTATTTTCCATGATGTCTAGAGTGATATGGCGGATGCCCTTATCATTCTCAGGGGTAGAGAGAACTGCCAAATCCAGCGAGTTAAAGGCAGAACGCAGGTCTCCGTTTGTAGAGGTTGCGATGAAATCCAGCGCGTCTTCATCTAGTTCTACTGGAAAATCAAAACCACGTTCAGGGTTACTTAGAGCTATCTGAAGCGCCTCTTTGACGTCTTGATTAGACAGAGGTTCCAACTCAAAAATCTGAACACGACTGCGAATGGCAGGAGTGACAGAAAAGAAAGGATTTTCAGTTGTAGCCCCAATCATGATGACTAGTCCACTTTCCAAGAGAGGAAGGAGAAAGTCTTGCTTGGTTTTATCTAGTCTATGAATCTCGTCTAGTAATAGGACGAGACCACCTGAAAATTTAGCCTCTTCCGCGATTTCTTGCAGTCGCTTTTTACTATCAACTGTCGCATTGAAAGTTCGAAAGGCATACTTTGTTGTTCCAGCGATGGCAGAGGCAATACTGGTCTTGCCGATGCCCGGAGGTCCGTAGAGAATCATGGAAGACAGACGGTTGGCTTCCACCATGCGGCGGATGATTTTTCCAGGTCCGACCAGATGCTCCTGACCGATGACCTGGTCGATGGTTTTAGGGCGCATGCGAAGCGCGAGATTGTCTGGCATAGCAGTCCTTTCTAACGTGGATTTTCTGATGTATATGTGGTAAGATGGTAGTATCTATTTTAGCATATTTCCGAGCAATCGGGGCGATTTAAGAGTCGCATAGAAAGAGGACAAAATGGCAACATATGGATTTTTAGATGTTTTAGAGGAAGAGTTGGAGAAGAATTTTCCCTTTGACTTTGAGATTAGTTGGGACAAGCGCAACCACGCGGTTGAAGTGAGTTTTCTATTGGAGGCACAAAATGCTACAGGTGTGGAGATGGTGGATGAAGACGGAGAGGTTTCGTCAGATGATATCCTCTTTGAGGAAGCAGTGCTTTTTTACAATCCTGCCAAATCAACAGTTAATGAGGAAGACTATTTAACAGTTATCCCTTATCTGCCGAAGAAAGGTTTTTCTCGTGAATTTTTAGCTTATTTTGCGCTTTTCCTCAAAGACACTGCCGAGGTTGGGCTGGATGCCCTCATGGACTTTTTGGAAGACCCAGAAGCAGAAGAATTTGTCATGGAATGGAACCAAGAAGTATTTGAAGAAGGAAAAGTCGGTTTGGAAGAAGGAGAATTTTATCCTTATCCGAGATACTAGGAGTTGGTTGGAGATGTTATGAAGAAAATTGGGACGTATTTGGTTTATGTGTTAGCTTTTGCCTTTATTATGCTAGCTTTTGCTTGTGGCACTATCGCATTTGCAGAGTTGGGGTATTCCGCAGTTTTAGCCTTTATTTTTGGTTATGCATTTGCTCTTCTAAGCATGTATTTAATCTTTATTCTTCATGAGCTGGGTCATGCTTTTTGTGGTTACTTGACAGGCTATCGGCTGGTGGCTTTTGGATTAGGACATTTTCTTTTGACCAAAAAGTCAGGCAGGTTTCATCTTAGTCGAACAGCCGTTCTGAAAAATGTTGGTGCTCAGTATATTGGATTAAAAGAGGACGAAAGTGATCAAAGAATCATTCTGATGCTTTCAGGAGGTTTGATGGTTCATCTCAGCTTGATATTATTGGCGATATTGTTTGGATTTTTGACAAAAAGCTGGTATTTTGCTGGTACTTGGATTTTTCTGAATTTGTCTTTCTTCCTAAACAACGCTTTGCCAGTCGGCATTACCGATGGAGCGAAAATCTGGGAATTGCGACAACACCCTGAAAATACCAAATACGCTTACTTGGTGTTGAGGCATTCTGCTCAAACTTTGCTGGCTCCTCAAGAATATGATTTGAAAGACTTTATCATGCCTGTTTCTGAGGATGCAAGTGGGAGTTTTGCAGAAAGTATTCAAACTCTTGAGGGAGTGGTTTTCATATTGGATGATAATATAGAAGGTGCAAAAAAACGGTTTCAGTCTTTATTAGATAAAACAGATAATTCGATGTCTCAAACTCTTTCGCAATTATACCTTCTTCAAATCGCCTTGCTGGAAGGAGATAATGAGAAAGCGGAGAAATATGCAAGTATTCGAAGTGTTAAATCCTTTTTATCTCTAAAAATGTCAGACATGCAGCTGATTCAAGCCTGGTATCAATTTAAGGTAAAGAAAGATGTAGCTCAAACTCGCAAGGCTATGAAGATTGCTAGACAGAAAATGAATAGCAGCCGAATGCTACGGGACGAGAAACGCTATTATGAAAACTGGTTAGCAGAGCTGGAAAAGGCATTAGCCGAAGGAGTCTAATATGGGAATAGAAATTTCTGATTTTACAGGCTGCAAGATTGCCCTCTTTTGTGACGATAGAATTTTAACTATCTTGCGGGATGATAAGTCAAACATTCCCTATCCTAATATGTGGGAGTTACCAGGTGGTGGCCGAGAAGGTGATGAAAGTCCTTTTGAGTGCGTGGCGCGTGAAGTTTATGAAGAACTGGGGATTCATCTGACTGAAGATTGCCTGCTCTGGAGTAAGGTGTACCCAAGCATGCTTTTTGAGGGGAAGGAGTCCGTCTTTCTAGTTGGAAAGTTGGCTCAGGAACAGTTTGACAAGATTGTCTTTGGTGATGAAGGGCAGGGCTACAAACTGATGAGCATTGAGGAATTTCTTGGTTCAGATAAGGTTGTACCTCAGTTGCAGGACAGAGTGAGGGATTATATGGAGGAGATAAAATAATTTTTGCAATTGCAACAACGACGTTAAATAAGGAAGTTAAACGCAAACTAAAAACTGGACAATATTCTAGAGAAGAAGCTACATTCATCTATATGGAATATTTAAAGTTAAAGAAGCAGAGAGAAGGTGGTACGAAAGTAGCTGGGATTTCTACGGCTGTTATATGGGTATTGATGCTTGTTATACCCTTACTGAGTGATGGAGGTCTCGTACTGCCTCTTTCAGTATATTTTTTACTTTTGATACTGTTAGCAGGAATTGTTCTATTTGTTTATTATCTTATGTTTGGTATTTTTAAACAGCAGATTCATAGCGCAATGAAAGAACACTACACAGATGTGATTGAGGAATTTAAGGGTCAGTAAAACAGCGTGTGGAAGAGCATAGAAGTGCTAGTTGAGAGAATGTGTATTTGGAGGTATTAGTATGATTCAGATTGTCCGAGCAGGAGCAGAGGATTTAGAAACCGTAATTGCAATTCAAAGGGCTAGCTTTAAGGCTGTCTATGAAAAATACCAAGATGAGTATGATCCCTATCTCGAGGATCGTGAACGAATCAAGTGGAAATTGGTGGAGCGTCCCAATAGTTATTACTACTTTTTGAAAGAAAAGGATGAAAACATCGGATTTTTACGAGTTCAGACCAATGAAGAGTTGACGGAGGCTTGGTTGGGAACGGCAGCGATTTTGCCCCAGTATCAAGGACAAGGTTATGGTTCTGAGGGATTGAGATTGCTGGAAAAGGAATTTCCGACGATTAAGCAGTGGGATTTGTGTACGGTATTACAGGATGCGGGCATGGTCGCTTTTTATGAGAAAAATGGTTACCATCAAACTCATATCGAGCCTGAAAAAGAAGGTATGGATATGGTTTACATGAATAAAATGATTGATAAATAGAAAGGATGGTTCGGTTAAATTTCTAAACTGAACCCGCCCTAAACACTGTGCCAAAAAGATAAACTTCTCTTAGACACAAGCGTCTTCAGAGAGTTTCCTATTTTGGTTTTGTGTTTTACGGGCTTGGTATCTTAATTATGGAAACATGGCAAGAGTTAAAAGTAACGGTGAAGCGTGAGGGAGAGGAGCTGGTCTCCAATCTCTTGATTGAGCTGGGAGCGCAAGGTGTTGCGATCGAAGATAGTATGGACTATGTGGGGAATGTGGATCGCTTCGGCGAGATTTTCCCAGAGGTTGAGCAACAAGAAGAAATCGTAGTGACAGCCTACTATCCTGATACGGTTGATGTAGCAGTGGTTGAGGCGGACTTGCAGGCTCGCCTGGTAGAATTGACCGATTTTATGGATCTGGGAGAGGTCAAGATGGGGACGGCTGCCTTAGCTGAGGAAGACTGGGCTGACAACTGGAAGAAATACTATGAGCCAGCTCGCATCACTCATGATTTGACCATCGTGCCATCTTGGACAGACTATGAGGCGACTGCTGGAGAAAAGATTATCAAACTGGATCCAGGCATGGCTTTTGGTACTGGGACGCATCCAACGACCAAGATGAGCATCTTCGCCTTGGAGCAGGTCCTTCGTGGGGGGGAAACGGTTTTAGATGTGGGGACTGGATCAGGTGTCCTTTCTATTGCCAGCTCGCTTCTGGGTGCTAAGGAAATCTTCGCCTATGACTTGGATGATGTGGCAGTTCGTGTTGCTCAAGAAAATATTGAACTCAACCCTGGCATGGAAAACATCCATGTTGCTGCTGGAGATTTGCTCAAGGGTATGGAGATTGAAGCAGATGTCATTGTGGCCAATATCTTGGCGGATATTCTCATTCACCTGACAGAGGATGCTTATCGTTTGGTCAAGGACGAAGGCTACCTGATCATGAGTGGGATTATCAAGGACAAGTGGGACATGGTGCGCGAGTCAGCTGAGTCAGCTGGATTTTTCCTTGAAACCCACATGATTCAAGGGGAGTGGAATGCCTGTGTCTTTAAGAAGACCAAGGATATTTCAGGTGTGATTGGAGGCTAGCATGCAGCAGTATTTTGTCAAGGGCAGTGCAGTCTCTCCTGTCACTATCGAGGACAAGGAAACCAGCAAGCATATGTTTCAGGTCATGCGCCTGAAAGAAGAGGATGAGGTGACCTTAGTCTTTGATGATGGCATCAAGCGTTTGGCGCGCGTGCTGGATGTGGAAGCCCGTCAGTTTGAGTTGGTCCAAGATTTGGCTGACAATGTGGAACTGCCAATCCAAGTGACCATCGCATCTGGCTTTCCTAAGGGAGACAAGCTGGAGTTCATCACTCAAAAAGTGACGGAACTGGGTGCCAGCCAGATTTGGGCCTTTCCTGCCGACTGGTCGGTTGCTAAGTGGGACGGCAAGAAATTGGGCAAAAAGGTTGAGAAACTAGAAAAAATCGCCCTTGGAGCAGCAGAACAAAGCAAACGAAATCGGGTACCGAGTGTTAGTCTTTTTGAAAAAAAATCAGACTTTCTAGCCCAGCTGAACCAGTTTGACTCTATTGTAGTGGCCTATGAAGAATCAGCAAAAGAAGGAGAAACCGCTGCGCTCTTACAAGCAGTCACTGGTCTTGAAAAAGGAGCCAAACTGCTCTTTATCTTTGGCCCAGAAGGTGGTCTCTCACCTGCAGAAATTGAGAGTTTTGAAGCTAAAGGAGCCGTCTTGGCAGGACTTGGTCCTCGTATTTTGCGAGCAGAAACAGCACCACTTTACGCCTTATCAGCCCTTAGTGTTTTAGTAGAATTAGAAAAAATAAGAGGAAGAAAATGGAACAAAAACACCGTTCAGAATTTCCAGAAAAGGAACTTTGGGATTTAACCGCCCTATACCAAGATCGTGAGGATTTCTTGCGTGCCATTGAAAAGACTCGCGAAGATATCAACCAATTTAGCCGTGACTACAAGGGAAATCTTCATACTTTTGAGGATTTTGAGAAGGCCTTTGCAGAATTGGAACAAATCTACATTCAGATGAGCCATATCGGCAATTATGCCTTTATGCCTCAGACGACAGACTATAGCAATGAGGATTTTGCTAATATTGCCCAAGCTGGGATGGAATTTGAAACAGATGCCAGTGTAGCCTTGACTTTCTTTGACGATGCCTTGGTGGCAGCAGACGAGGAAATCTTGGACCGTTTGGGTGAACTGCCACATTTAACAGCTGCCATTCGTCAGGCTAAAATCAAAAAAGCCCACTATCTTGGGGCAGACGTGGAGAAGGCCTTGACCAATCTCGGTGAAGTTTTCTACAGTCCACAGGACATCTATACTAAAATGCGAGCTGGGGACTTTGAAATGGTTGACTTTGAAGCCTATGGCAAGACCTACAAAAACAGCTTTGTGACTTATGAGAATTTCTACCAAAACCACGAGGACGCTGAGGTTCGTGAGAAATCTTTCCGTTCCGTCTCAGATGGACTACGTAAGCACCAAAATACAGCTGCAGCAGCCTATCTAGCTCAAGTCAAATCTGAAAAACTATTGGCAGATATGAAGGGATACGACTCAGTATTCGACTATCTTTTAGCTGAGCAGGAAGTAGACCGTGCCATGTTTGACCGCCAGATTGACCTCATCATGAAGGACTTTGCGCCAGTTGCTCAGAGATACCTCAAGCATGTTGCTAAGGTGAATGGTCTTGAAAAGATGACCTTTGCAGACTGGAAATTGGACTTGGATAGCGCCCTCAATCCTGAAGTCAGCATTGATGATGCCTACGATTTGGTCATGAAGTCTGTAGAACCACTGGGTCAAGAATACACTCAAGAAATTGCCCGCTACCAAGAAGAGCGCTGGGTTGACTTTGCCGCCAATAGTGGCAAGGATTCTGGTGGATATGCAGCTGATCCCTACCGTGTGCATCCTTATGTCCTTATGAGTTGGACAGGCCGTTTGAGCGATGTTTATACCTTGATTCATGAAATCGGGCATTCTGGTCAATTTATCTTCTCAGATAACCACCAGAGCTATTTCAACGCCCACATGTCGACCTACTATGTTGAAGCGCCATCAACCTTCAATGAATTGCTTTTAAGTGATTATTTGGAACACCAGTCTGACGACCCTCGTCAAAAACGCTTCGCTCTTGCCCATCGCTTGACAGACACCTATTTCCATAACTTTATCACCCACCTCTTGGAAGCGGCCTTTCAACGCAAAGTTTATACATTAATTGAAGAAGGAGAAACTTTCGGTGCAAGCAAACTCAACAGCATGATGAAGGAAGTCTTGACGGATTTCTGGGGAGATGCCATTGAGATTGATGATGATGCAGCTCTGACTTGGATGCGCCAAGCTCACTACTACATGGGCTTGTATAGTTACACTTACTCTGCTGGACTAGTCATCTCGACTGCTGGTTACCTTCATCTGAAAAATTCTGAGAATGGAGCTGAAGACTGGCTCAATCTCCTAAAATCAGGTGGCAGCAAAACCCCGCTTGAATCAGCCATGATTATTGGAGCGGATATTTCAAAAGACAAACCACTTCGTGATACGATTCAGTTCTTGTCAGACACAGTTGACCAGATTATCGCCTACAGTGCCCAGTTGGGGGAGTAGGGATTAGACAGATTTTAGGAGAATAATATGAATAGAATCAAAAAATGGTTAGAACAAGATCCACAAAGAATACTCTTTATCAAAATTGGTCTAGTCTTGTTGGGAATCGTTTTGTTGATCGCTTTGCCTACTCTCTATCTTGTTTTAAGCGGAGTAGGTATTTGGTATTTTGTAAAGAAAGCACCAGATATTCGAAAAAGAAATCTAATGATAGGGCTTTTCGTTGTCAGTATTGCTGTAGTTTCTCTCCAAACTCCAACAGTCACAAAGAAAATTTCATCTTCTCAATCAGAAACTAAGCAGACCGCGGCATCTACTGATTCGACATCTTCAACCACAGATACTTCATCTAGCATAGAAGAGGCAAAACGAGTTGAAGAAGAGAAAAAAGCTAAAGAAAAAGCAGAAGAAGAGAGAATCGCTAAAGAAAAAGCTGCAAAGGAGTTGCAAGAAAAAGGTGAAACCTTAGTCAAACAATTGGAAGAAAGCCAAGATGCGAGTCAAGTGAAGTCTGTTAAAGAGACCGTTAATCAGATTGAAAATAATGATAAAAAGACAGGGTTGCTCGGTAGAATAGCTGCAGTTGAGTCATTAATTTCTCAAAAAGAAGAAGAGAAAAGAATTGCACGTGAAGCTGAAAATAAAGCTCAACAGCAAGATAGAATTGTCTATGTTGCAAACCATGGAAAATCAGAAGTTTATTGGTATAGTAAGGATAGAATGCCTCCAAAAACGAATAAAGCTAACGTTGTTGAGATGACAGAATCAGATGCGATTGCATCAGGAAAACGTCCATCGAAAACAGAATAAGAAAGAAAGTCATCTACGGATGGCTTTTTGATAAGTTACTAGAAATGTAGAGGTACTTGAGATGCGTAAAAAATTACAAAGAAAAGTGATAGAAGAAAAACCAAGCTATAGCCGAGAAGAAATTCAGTGGTTGCTTGAGCACTTGGGAGATCCCTCTCCAGAAATTCGAGACGAACTTGTTTTTACGAGTTTGGCTAGAGGGATTCAAGAAGAGTTGTTTTCCCTTGAGCAGTTTCAGTTTATCTCAGAAGAGGTCTCCTCTGATGAAGGTCTATACAAAGAGATTGATAGTAGAGAAGTTTTGGCTCTTAAACGTTCTTTTAGGGCGCTTATTTATGCCAATCTTTTGTCCTGCGATGGTGCTAAGGAATCACTTTATTACCAGCAGTTGCCTTCTCCTATCAGGGCTATCATGCTAAATCAAGGATTGTACTATCTTACAAAGGAAAAAGAAACGACGGGCTACTCTCCTCAGTTTGGTTGGATCCACGCATTTGCGCATGGTGGTG
Source organism: Streptococcus oralis (assembly GCF_003943385.1). GTDB lineage: Bacteria > Bacillota > Bacilli > Lactobacillales > Streptococcaceae > Streptococcus > Streptococcus oralis_CA. The sequence continues at coordinate 92,821 of NZ_RJPI01000002.1, read as the reverse complement.
ATCTCTTGACGGAAGTTATATGCCATCCTAGCTTTCCAAAGTCAAATATAGTCGAAGCATTTGAAATCATTGGGAAAATCTTTAAACGTGTTGAGATTCGTTTTACAAATGATGAAGATTGGCGGTTAGCCAGAGCGTTTTATGAACCAATCTTACGAGGGAAAATCGAACCGTCTCTACTCACTGCTTGGCTGCAAACAGTCGAATTTCCCCTGAAAGAAGCAAATGATTTCCATAAATTTTCCAACTTCAGATCCTGTCTGTTGGAAGTCTATGTCAAACTTGATCAGAAAAACTTTTTACAAGATGAGTTAAAAGAAGCTATTCAATCTTTTCAATACTAGAGATTAGCTGGTCATTTTATGATTTTCAAAAAACTTTCCAGTCAATTTTCTTGAAACCCTTTCCTTCTTCTGATAGACTAATACATAGTTTGAAAAAAGGAGACTTATCATGAAAAAATTTGTTGCTGAATTAATCGGTACATTTATGCTTGTGTTCATCGGAACAGGAGCTGTTGTTTTTGGAAATGGTCTTGAAGGTCTTGGACACCTTGGAATTGCTTTTGCCTTTGGTTTGGCAATCGTGGTAGCAGCTTTCTCAATCGGAACTGTTTCAGGTGCTCACTTGAACCCAGCTGTTTCAATTGCTATGTTTGTAAACAAACGTTTGTCATCAAAAGACCTTGTAAACTACATCCTTGGACAAGTAGTTGGGGCTTTCCTTGCGTCAGCTGCGGTATTCTTCCTCTTGTCTAACTCAGGAATGTCAACTGCAAGTCTTGGTGAAAATGCCTTGGCAAACGGTGTCACTGTCTTTGGTGGTTTCTTGTTTGAAGTCATCGCAACTTTCTTGTTTGTCTTGGTTATCATGACGGTGACATCAGCAAGCAAAGGCAATGGTGCGATTGCTGGTTTGGTAATCGGTTTGTCCTTGATGGCAATGATCCTTGTTGGATTGAACATCACTGGACTTTCAGTAAACCCAGCTCGTAGCTTGGCTCCTGCAGTCTTGGTAGGTGGCGCAGCCCTTCAACAAGTATGGATTTTTATCCTTGCCCCAATCGTTGGTGGTGTTATTGCAGCCCTTGTTGCGAAAAACTGCCTTGGAACAGAAGAATAAAAAATAAAAAGAGTCCTGTCCTCAGTCTGAGGAACAGGGCTTTTTCGTATCTGTTTATACTCAATGAAAATCAAAGAGCAAACTAGGAAACTAGCCGCAGGTTGCTCAAAGTACTGCTTTGAGGTTGTAGATGAAACTGACGAAGTCAGTAACATATATACGGCAAGGCGACATTGACGCGGTTTGAAGAGATTTTCGAAGAGTATTAGCGGTTGTCAATTTTCTCTGGATGAAGGTCGTGTTGAAAGAGGCGTTGTTCTGCCAAGCCTTCATACTTGGTTCCAGGTCTACCGTAGTTGTAGTAGGGGTCGATTGAGATGCCACCGCGCGGAGTGAATTTTCCCCAGACTTCTAAATAGCGAGGGTCTAGTAGATTGACCAAGTCTTTCCCGATAGTGTTGATACAGTTTTCATGAAAATCTCCATGATTTCGGTAGCTAAAGAGGTAGAGTTTGAGGGATTTTGACTCGACACAGAGCTTGTCAGGAATGTAGGAAATATAAATGGTTGCAAAGTCTGGCTGAGCAGTGATAGGGCACAGGGAGGTAAATTCAGGACAGTTGAATTTGATGAAATAGTCATTTTCCACATGACGATTGTCAAAGGATTCGAGGACTTCTGGTTGATAGTCAAAAATGTAGGTAGTTTCTTTGTTGCCCAGTAGGCTTAGATTTTTCATTTCTTCTTGTTGTGACATGATTTTTTCTTTCTAATTTAAACACCACGCTGGTTGTCGTAGAGGAGGGTATGAAGTTGAGGAAGGACGCGGACATTGCCCCAGCTATCGTCAGCAGCGATGCGTTCCCAGAGTTCTTTGAGGCGGTCTAGTTGGTCTTGGACGATATTACCTGTAGCCTTGGGCTCAGGATTTCCAGCCGATAAGAAGAGAACATCTGGTTGGTAACGTTCTTGAATCCCTTTAGCAAAGGCCAAATCGGCATCATCAAAGACAGGGATTTTAAAGGTGACCTTGTCTGGATCCAATTGGGAAACGATAAAGTCTAAAGTCTCGAAGTTAACTTCCATCTTGGAGGAAGGAGGTTTGGGGCTCAGAGTGACTTGGTCGATGTCTTTTAACCAATTTTGCCAGCGAGAGCCTTGGGTCTCAACAGCCAGAGTGACACCACGTTCCTTGAGCTTGGTGACGAGTTGAGCCATGTTGGCTGCTAGGATAGTAGGATTTCCCCCAGACAGGGTTACATAGTCGTAGCTTCCCAGCTTATCTAAGGCGGCAATGACTTCGTCAGCTGTCATACGAGTAGGTTTTTCAGAACCATCCCAAGTAAAGGCAGAGTCGCACCAGTCGCAGTGGTAGTCGCAACCAGCAGTGCGGACAAACATGGTTTTCTGCCCGATAGCACGACCTTCACCTTGAAAGGTTGGCCCGAAAATTTCAAGAACCGGTAGTTTGAGGACACGTTCCCTAGTCATCTAACCACTCCCGTCTAAACTCTGCAAAGGCAGTCGGAGTTTCATAGAGGCGAACGTATTCCAAACGGAGACTGCGTTCGTCTGGCAACTCTTGGCTCATGGTTTGGAAAATCCAGTAAACCATATTTTCAGCAGTTGTGTTCATATAAGGCAGGGTTTCATTGAGATAGCGATGATCCAAGTGGGGCTCTAAGAAGTTCTTGTAGATCGCTTTAATGTCTCCAAAATCGTAGGTCATGCCCCGTTCATCTAAAAATCCACTAACAGCAATCTGCAGATGATAAGTGTGGCCGTGCAGGGACTTGCATTTTCCTTCATAGTGAAAGAGGTGGTGGGCAGCGTCGAAGGTAAATTCTTTTGAAACTAAGGTTCTGTGAGGGTTGTAGACAAGAGACTCCCCAGTTTCCTGTTTGATTTCTTTGGGTGCAAAAAACATTAGCCCTCTCCTTTCTGTGAGAGATAAACATCTAGTCCATGCTGACGTAGGTTGCAGGCTGGACAATCTCCACAGCCACTTCCGATAATCCCATTGTAGCAGGTCAAGGTCTTTTCACGAACATAGTCAAAGGCACCGAGTTGATCGGCTAACTCCCAAGTTTCAGCCTTGTCTAACCACATGAGAGGTGTTTGGATAACAAAGTCGTAATCCATAGCAAGGTTGAGGGTAACATTGAGAGATTTGACAAAGACATCTCGGCAGTCAGGGTAGCCTGAGAAGTCTGTCTCGCAGACACCTGTGACGATGTCTTTAATGCCTCGTTGCTTAGCAAGAACTGCCGCAAAGGACAGAAAGAGGTGGTTGCGACCGTCAACAAAGGTATTGGGAATCTCTCCCTCTTTTTGCTCGATTTCCAGATCAGAAGTCAAGGCATTTTCAGTGATTTGTCCCAGTAGAGACATATCCAAGATGTGATGACGAATGCCTTGCTCCTTAGCGATTTCTCTAGCAACTTGAATTTCGAGATGATGGCGTTGGCCGTAGGCAAAGGTGACAGCTTCGACCGTTTCATAGTGTTCTTTAGCCCAAAAGAGGCAGGTTGTGGAATCTTGGCCACCACTAAAGACGACCAAGGCTGATTGACGTTTCATAGTACTCCTTCCAAAGTGGGAAATGTTCAGAGCACGCAAAAAGCTCCCTTGAGGGGAGCTAAAAAATACCAAGTAGAGGTTTTTTTTAGCGATGGCATGTCCCAAACATCGTAATATTCTACCTACAGTCTAGCATATTTTTTAAAAAATGGCAAAGGGCAAGAAAAAAGAGACCAAATAAAGCACTTGGTCTCTAGTGTGATTAACTCAATTCAGCAACGATGGCCTTGATTTGTTCTGCTGTGTGTACTCCAGCAACTTGTTTCACCACTTGGCCGTCTTTTTTGAAGAGAAGAGTTGGGATAGACATGATTCCAAAGGCACGAGCTGTGTTTGGATTTTCATCAACGTCCATTTTAACGATTTTCAAGACATCTTCTGAAAGTTCTTCAGACAATTTATCCAAGATTGGACCTTGCATACGACATGGACCACACCAAGTTGCCCAGAAGTCTACCAAGACCAAACCGTCTTTTGTCTCTTGTTCAAATGTTGCATCTGTAATTGCTTTTGCCATAGTATTTCTCCTTTTTTAGTTATATTGGCTTAAATCTTGTTTCATGAGATAGAAGAAGACATCTCCATAAGTCCCATGGTAGTCCAAATCATGACCATTGTAAGTTAATTTTTGGACAGTGTAGTAATCCGCGACGCCGATAAGGCAGGCTTGTTGAGAACGTTCAAAGTCTTGATAAGACTCGAAAGTCATAGTTCTCTCTTGTTTGCTGGCGTCTAGGTAGGTAATTTCGATCATATAAAACTCCTTTATTCGATCTTGACTTTATTGTACTCCTTGAAAAGAGGAATGTCAAGAAAAATGATTGCGCACGCAACTTTTTTAAAAAATCTGATTAAGAAATGAAGTCAAGACTGGTTTCCAGTCTTTCCTCGACGGTTTTTTGCAGGTAAGATAGAGCTGTTTGTCCCTCATCAGTCAGGCAGATAAAACTAGCCCGTCTATCCTGATCGCAACATCGGCGACTAAGCAAACCACAGTTTTTCTCTTCTAGTCGAGCTACCATTCGAGAAACAGCGCTTGGGCTGAGATGGAGTTTATCTGGCAGGTCAATTTGTCGTAGAGATTTTTCTTGGGCTAGATTCAGATAGTATAGCAGGTAAAACTCTTTCAAGTTCAGCCTTTGTTCACTCTGCTGAGCAATAGTTTCTTCCAACAAGGCTTCTATTTCCTTTTGACGGCGGTTGTAGTCAAACCATTTTTCCAAATAGGTCATTGCTTTCTCCTTTCTTTTCAAAGTAAAAATAGCAAAGTCATTACTGATTGTCTTTGTAACACAAGATGATTGCGCATGCAATGATTATACTACTTTTAGCTAATCCTTGCAAGAAAGAAAAATTTCGATATTTCCTTGAAATTTTCTGAAAAAAGAGTAAACTGGTATGCAAGAATTCTATTTCAAGGAGTTTGAGATGAAGTTATATGTTCAATTAATGATTCTCTTTGTGATTTCTCTTATCGGAGAGGGAATCTCCAGTTTCTTTCATCTGCCTATCCCAGGCAGTATTATCGGTTTGATTATTCTTTTTCTAGCCCTGCAATTCAAGTGGCTAAGGACCAGGCATGTCAATATGGTGGGGAATTTTCTGCTGGCTAATATGACCATTCTCTTTTTGCCACCAGCAGTGGGAATCATGGAAAAGTTTGATGTGATTGCCCCCTATCTCTTGCCCATTGTCTTGATTGTCTTTTTTGCGGCTGTCATCAACATTATCCTCATCGCCCTAGTGGTTCAGTTCATCAAGCGACGGTTTGAGGGAGATTATGAGAAGGGAGAAACGAAATGAGTGAATTTGTATCGAATCCTTTGTTTGGAATCGCCTTATCTATCCTAGCTTATCTAGTGGGAATGCTGATTTACAGACGTTTTCCCCATCCTTTGACAACACCTTTGCTTTTGTCGGCAATTTTCATTATCATCCTTCTTAAGGCGACGGGTATTTCTTATCAAGATTACTACCAAGGTGGGGTTTATCTGAATAACTTGATAGTCCCATCGACAGTGGCTCTAGGGATTCCGCTTTATAAAAGTTTTCATCTGATGAAGCACCATGCTCGGAGTATTCTCTTTGGTAGTCTGCTAGCAGTAGTTGTCAATACTAGCTTCACTGCCATAGTGGCGAAAATCTTTGGCATGGACTTTTTTCTAGCCATTTCTCTCTTTCCCAAGTCAGTGACAACCGCCATGGCAGTGGGAATCACAGAAAAATTGCAGGGTTTGACGACTGTGACCTTGGTCGTCGTAGTGGCAACTGGGATTTTAACTAGTGTTATCGGCCCCACCCTTTTGAAGTGGTTGAAGATTGATGATCCAGTGGCAGTTGGGCTTTCGCTTGGAGGAACAGGTCACGCAGTCGGAACGGGAACTGCCTTTCGATATGGATCGGTAGCAGGAGCCATGGGTGGCTTGGCTATAGGTGTCACTGGTATTCTCTACGTCTTTGTCAGTCCTCTTGTAGCCAGTTTGATATTGAGTTAAAGAAAAACCCAGCTTTCTAGCTGGGCATTTTTTATTGCAAGTTAACCTTGTTTTTCAAGATATAGTAGGTTCCGAGGTAGTAGATAATTGCTAGAATGAAATCTTTGAGGATATCAACGCTAATTAGGAGGTTAAAATCATAATCCATTCGGAAGAAGATAGAAATATAGCCAATCACGATGTTAATCACGATATAGGCTAAAATTCCCATAGCGGTACGATACTCGTTAAATAGTTGACCAATTGAGATACAAAGGTAAATAGATAAAATCCAAGTAATTGAACCGACCAGAAGAGAGAGGGCATAGAGCCAACCGTAACCGAGATAAGGAGAGATAAATCGATAGAGGAGTGGCAAATCTTTCACTACAGGGGTGAGTGAGAAGATAATAATGATACTCAAGATAAATACAATATAGCTTATGATTGACCAAATGAGAGCACCCAGTAATTTGGCGGTGATGATCTGGTGTTCAGAGACGGGCAGAGTCAATGTAAGATAGCCCTGACGATCGTAGACACTTCCCTTGAAGCGTCGAACGATTAGAAAGATAGTTGCGATCCAGAGAGTAACGCTGAGCCCACCAAAAACTAAGATCAGAAAGCCTAACAGATAGTAGGGATCATTACCATAGCTAGTGTAGGTCTGACTAATGCCAGAAATGGATGCACCAATCAAAACCGAAATTGCAAGCACAGCACCGTAGAGAGCTAGATACCATTTGTTAACATTTTTAAATTCATAACGAACTAAATTCCAAAACATAATAATCTCCTTTAACTAAGCCTTGAACTCTTGGCGGAAGAGCTGGTCAATCGACTCACCTGACTCATAACGAATATCATCAACATTTCCTTGACGGACGACTTTTCCGTTATTTAGGAAGATGATTTCGTCCAAGATCGGCTCGATATCTGAAATCAAGTGGGTAGAAATCAAAACAGTTGAAGTTGGTGAGTAGTTGTTGATGATGGTATTTAAGATATAGTCACGGGCAGCTGGATCCACACCACCAATCGGTTCGTCGAGAACGTAGAGACGAGCTTCACGGCTCATAACGAGGATGAGCTGAACCTTTTCTTTGTTCCCTTTTGACAATTTCTTGAGGCGACTGTTTTCATCAATGCCAAGATCTGCTAAAAGGTGCTGAGCCCGCTCAAGATTGAAATCTTGGTAGAAAGTTTTAAAGTAGGTCAGTGCTTCTTTGATTTTCATCTGTTCATTCAGATAAGTCGTGTCTGGTAGATAAGAGACAATGGCCTTGGTAGCAGGACTCGGATCCATGTTGTTAATGAGGACACGTCCTTGGTCTGGTTGGAGAAGTCCGTTGATCAGCTTGATCAAGGTTGTTTTTCCAGATCCGTTCGGACCAAGGAGTCCAACAATTTTTCCAGCGGGAATCTCAAGGGAAATATTGTTAAGGGCTGCTGTAGCCCCATAAGATTTGGATACATTTTCAAATGCTAGTAATGTCATAATTTTACACTCCTTTGATGTATTCGCTAAGCACATTTGGCAGTTCTTCTTTTTGATAACCAAATTGAAGCATACCCGTTACAAAGTTTTTCAGTTGCTCCTCAGATAGTTGCTTGCGAGTTTGGACAATTAAGTCCCGATCTTCTGTCACAAAGCGTCCGGTTGTACGCTTGCTGTAGACCAAGCCTTCACGCTCAAGATCAGACAAGGCACGTTGGATAGTATTGGGATTGACCCCAGCCTCACTTGCCAGTTCTCTCACGGTTGGGAGCTGTTGGTTGGGTTCCAGTTTATGAGAAACAATCTCGAGTTTGATTTTTTCCATAATCTGCAAATAGATGGGTTTTGTATTATCAAAAATCCAGGACATCATAGTCTCCTTTCTTTTTCTTTATTGTTCTAATTAAATAATACAATAAAACAAAAAACTTGTCAAGTAAAAATAAGAATTGTTTTGGGAATTGCTCAAAAAATGGTATAATGAAAAGAAAACGACAAGGAGGAGAAGCATGCGTTGTCCAAAATGTGGGGCTACTAAGTCTAGTGTTGTTGATAGTCGACAAGCCGAAGAAGGAAATACCATCCGTCGAAGACGTGAGTGCGATGAGTGTCAGCATCGTTTTACGACCTATGAACGAGTAGAAGAAAGAACGCTGGTTGTCGTCAAGAAAGATGGCACACGAGAGCAGTTTTCGAGAGATAAAATCTTTAATGGGATTATTCGCTCAGCCCAGAAACGCCCTGTTTCGAGTGATGAAATCAACATGGTGGTCAATCGTATCGAGCAAAAACTCCGTAGTCGCAGTGAGAATGAAATCCAAAGTGAATATATTGGAGCTTTAGTCATGGAGGAATTGGCGGAGTTGGATGAGATTACCTATGTTCGTTTTGCTAGTGTTTACCGTAGCTTTAAGGATGTGAGTGAGTTGGAGAGTCTGCTCCAGCAGATCACCCAGTCCTCAAAAAAGAAAAAGGAAAAATAGATGAAGCCAAATGACCGTTTTTCTTTTCTAAAGAATAATCGGGTGTCGCAAGATACCTCATCTCTGGTGCAGTGCTACCTCCCGATTATCGGTCAGGAGGCGCTGAGCCTCTATCTATATGCCATTACCTTTTGGGATGGCGGGCAAAAGGAACACCTTTTTGCTAACATTCTTAACCATTTGAACTTCGGGATGAATACGCTCCTCCAGTCCTTTAAAATCTTATCTGCTTTGGATTTGTTGACCCTTTATCAAAGGGGAGAAACTTATGAATTACAGCTTCATTCTCCCCTCTCCAGTCAGGATTTTTTAAGTCATTCTGTCTATAGCAGATTATTAGAGAAAAAGATTGGGGATACAGCTGTTTCTGCCATGAAGCAGGCTCCAAGTGAGGGAGAAGCACTCTCTGTTTCCTTGAGCCAAATCTTTCCAAATCTGACTGAAGAAGTGACTGCAATCGAGTCAAAAAGCAAGTTAAAAAATGATTTTGACTTGGAGCATTTCCAGCGCCTGATGGCTCGAGATGGCTTGCGTTTTGAAGACGAGCAAACGGATGTTTTGGAATTGTTTGCCATCGCAGATGAAAAAAAATGGACCTGGTTTGAAACCTATCAACTAGCCAAGGCGACAGCTGTGGCTCAGGTTATTTCAGTCAAACGCATGCGTGAAAAGATAGCACAAAAACCAGCTACTTCTGACTTTAGCCCCAAAGAAATGACCATTATCAAGGAAGCCAAAACCAAAACTCCCCTACAATTTTTAGCGGAAATCAAGCAAACGCGTAAGGGGAACATCACCCAGAGCGAACGGGAACTTCTTCACCAGATAGCATCTTTAGGCTTGTTGGACGAAGTCATCAATATCGTCTTACTTTTAACCTTTAACAAGGTTGATTCGGCCAATGTCAATGAAAAATATGCTATGAAAGTCGCAAACGACTATGCCTATCGCAAGATTCGGACAGCAGAGGAAGCCGTGCTTCGGATTCGAGAACGTCAGCAAAAAGGCCAGGAAGACCAGAAAAATAAGTCTAGTTCAACTAAGACAAATGTTCCTAAGTGGAGTAATCCAGAATACAAGAATCAAACCAGTGAGGAAACTCGTCTGGAACTAGAACGCAAAAAACAAGAAATGTTAGCCCGATTAGAAGAAGGAGGAGACTAGATGGAAAGTGTAGGTGATGTAATCAAACGTCAGACGAGTCGTTTTCAGTATCAGGACCTAGTCCAGCAGATCATGAAGGACCCAGATGTAGCGGCTTTTATCCAGAAAGAATCCCTCAGCCAAGAGGAGTTAAATCGTAGCATCTCCAAGTTCAACCAATATATCACAGAACGGGACAAGTTTCTTCGTGGGGATGCGGACTATATAGCGCGCGGCTACAAGCCCATCTTGGTTATGAATCACGGATATGCGGATGTGTCTTATGAAGAAACACCAGAACTAATCGCGGCAGAAAAAGAGGCTGCAATTAAGAATCGTCTTAAGTTGATCAATCTACCAGCAAGTCTCAAGAAAGCGAAGTTGGCTCAGATTGACCTGGATGATCTAGGACGGTTGCCGATTTTTGAGAGACTCTATTCCTTTGTTGACCTTTACCCAAGCATTCGAAAAGGCCTCTATCTTTACGGAGATTTTGGTGTTGGTAAGAGTTTCATGATGGCGGCCTTAGCTCACGACCTATCTGAAAAACGTGGGGCATCAACGACGATTCTCCATTATCCAAGTTTTGTCATTGATGTGAAAAATGCCATCGGTGAAGGCTCTGTGAAGGCCTTGGTGGATGACATCAAGTTAGCAGAGGTCTTAGTCTTGGATGATATTGGCGCAGAGCAGTCGACTCCTTGGGTACGTGATGAGATTCTCCAAGTCATTCTTCAGTATCGTATGCAGGAAGATTTGCCGACCTTTTTTACTTCCAACTTTAATTTCCAAGATTTGGAGAAGCATTTTGCCAAAGGAAAGAATGGAAATGACGAGACTTGGGAAGCTAGACGGGTTATGGAACGAATCCGTTATTTGGCTGAGGAAACGAGACTAGAAGGAGAAAATCGCCGATGACAGAAACCATTAAATTGATGAAAGCTCATACTTCAGTTCGTCGCTTTAAGGAGCAAGAGATTCCTCAAGAACACTTAAATGAAATCTTGACTGCTGGACAAATGGCGTCATCTTGGAAAAATTTCCAATCCTACTCTGTGATTCTTGTGCGCAGTCAAGAGAAGAAAGATGCTCTTTATGAATTGGTTCCGCAGGAAGCCATTCGCCAGTCAGCTGCCTTTTTGCTCTTTGTTGGTGACTTGAACCGAGCTGAAAAGGGAGCAAGCCTTCATACGGACACTTTCCAACCTCAAGGGGTAGAAGGTCTCCTCATCACGTCTGTGGACGCTGCTCTTGCTGGGCAAAATACCTTGCTTGCGGCTGAGAGTCTGGGGTATGGTGGTGTGATTATCGGTTTGGTCCGTTACAAGTCAGAAGAAGTGGCAGCGCTTTTTAACTTGCCTGACTACACCTACCCTGTTTTTGGGATTGCCCTTGGCGTGCCAAATCAACAACATGATGTCAAACCAAGACTGCCTTTGAGCCAAGTGGTATTTGAAGAAGAATACCAAGAACAGCCAGTTGAAGCGATTTTGGACTATGACCAAGTGCAGGCAGACTATGCTGGTGCGCGTGCGACGACCTCTTGGAGTCAGCGTTTGGCAGAGCAGTTTGGTCAAGCCGAACCTAGTTCAACTCGGAAGAATCTAGAACAGAAAAAGTTATTGTAGAAAGTGAGAAAACATGGCCTTACCAACTGTTGCCATTGTGGGACGTCCCAATGTTGGGAAATCAACCCTATTTAACCGAATCGCTGGTGAGCGAATCTCAATTGTAGAAGATGTTGAGGGTGTGACACGTGACCGTATCTATGCAACGGGTGAGTGGCTCAACCGTTCTTTCAGTATGATTGATACTGGAGGGATTGACGACGTCGATGCTCCCTTCATGGAGCAAATCAAACACCAGGCAGAAATTGCCATGGAAGAAGCAGATGTCATTGTTTTTGTGGTGTCTGGGAAAGAAGGAATCACAGATGCAGATGAGTACGTAGCTCGCAAACTCTATAAAACCCATAAACCTGTTATCCTTGCTGTTAATAAAGTTGACAATCCTGCGATGCGAAATGATATCTTTGATTTCTATGCGCTAGGATTGGGCGAACCGTTGCCAATTTCGTCTGTCCACGGTATCGGTACCGGTGATGTGCTGGATGCCATCGTGGAAAATCTACCACATGAAGTCGAAGAAGAAAATCCAGATGTCATTAAATTTAGCTTGATTGGCCGTCCTAACGTTGGAAAATCAAGTTTGATCAACGCTATTTTGGGAGAAGACCGCGTGATTGCTAGTCCAGTAGCTGGGACAACTCGTGATGCCATTGATACCCATTTTACAGATGCTGATGGACAAGAGTTTACCATGATTGATACAGCTGGTATGCGTAAGTCTGGTAAAGTCTACGAAAATACGGAGAAATACTCTGTCATGCGTGCCATGCGTGCCATTGACCGTTCTGACGTGGTCTTGATGGTTCTCAATGCCGAAGAAGGTATCCGTGAGTATGACAAGCGTATCGCAGGTTTCGCCCACGAAGCAGGTAAAGGAATGATCATCGTGGTCAACAAGTGGGATACCCTTGAGAAAGACAACCATACCATGAAGAAATGGGAAGAAGATATTCGTGAGCAGTTCCAATATCTGCTTTATGCACCGATTGTCTTTGTATCAGCTCTTACTAAGCAACGTCTCCACAAACTGCCTGAGATGATCAAGCAAATCAGTGAGAGTCAAAACACCCGTATCCCATCAGCTGTCTTGAACGATGTGATTATGGATGCCATTGCTATCAATCCAACACCGACAGACAAAGGAAAACGCCTTAAGATCTTCTACGCGACCCAAGTGGCAACTAAACCACCAACCTTTGTCATCTTTGTCAATGAAGAAGAACTCATGCACTTCTCTTACCTGCGTTTCTTGGAAAATCAAATCCGCAAGGCCTTCGTCTTTGAGGGAACACCGATTCACTTGATCGCAAGAAAACGGAAATAAACAAGCAAGATCTGGGAAGACATTTCCAGATCTTTTTGATAGAATGAAGTCTAAGAAAACGTTATCAAAAAGAGGTGTGTGATGGAGAAATTTTTTATATTATTGCTTTTATCACCCTACTTTTACTTTTTCCATTGGATTGAGAAGGCGGACAAAGATAGGAAATATTTTGCGTTTTTCTATTACTTTTACTGCATTTATCTCCCTTTGTGGGCTTTGTTCAGTATCGCTTTTACAATTTTTTCATTTTTAATTTTCAATATTGTCTTGAAAAATCCTGCTGATTTAACAATTTGGGGGATATGGTTCCTTTTAGTTTTTTTGTCTCTTGTGAATGACTGGAAAATATATGCCTGTTTAAAGAGAATGTTCAAGCTGAAACAAGAGAACAAAACGAGGACATCCATCAATAGCTAAAGTTTAGAGGAGGTTCCGATGTTCAAAATAAAGCAGTTCATTCATCAATACTACAAAACCTACATTCTTACGATTTGCTTGTTATGGATGCTGGTCTTTTGTCTTCCATGGGATTTGCAAATAGGAGGAGTTTCGATTTATTTCTTCATCATGAAAAAACTCTTTGTCGTCTTTGGTGTATTGGCAATCCTTTTCTCAGTACTGACTAAAAAGATGAGTCTCTTCCTCTTTGGAGTGATCTTTTGTATGGCCTTCTGGATCAATCTTTTCCTGATTTTTGGAATTTTGCCAGCTCTGCTTGGCAATTAAATATTTGTGTGAAATGTAGTCCATAAAAAGCTAAGAGGCTGACCTAGAAGTTAGCCTCTTTTCCCTGTTGAAACGCGGATTCTTTCTTGAAAATTAAGAGCAAATGTGCTAGAATTAAAAGAACATTCTAAAATATTCAGAATCTAAAGTAAGGAAAATAATGGCTAATATTTTAAAAACGATTATCGAAAATGATAAAGGAGAACTTCGTCGTCTGGAAAAGATGGCAGACAAGGTTCTCAAATATGAAGATCAGATGGCAGCCTTGACGGATGACCAGCTAAAAGCAAAAACAGATGAATTTAAGGAACGTTACAACAAGGGTGAATCGCTGGATTCATTGCTCTATGAGGCTTTTGCGGTAGTACGTGAAGCTGCCAAGCGTGTTCTTGGACTTTTCCCATATAAAGTGCAGGTCATGGGTGGGATTGTCCTCCACCATGGAGATGTGCCAGAAATGCGTACTGGTGAAGGGAAAACCTTGACTGCGACCATGCCTGTATACCTCAATGCCCTTGCAGGTGAAGGGGTTCACGTAGTAACGGTCAACGAGTATCTAACCGAACGTGATGCGACTGAGATGGGTGAATTGTACTCATGGCTTGGTTTATCAGTAGGGATCAACTTGGCTGCGAAGTCACCAATGGAGAAGAAAGAAGCCTATCTCTGTGATATTACCTATTCGACTAACTCAGAAATTGGTTTCGACTACCTTCGTGACAACATGGTTGTTCGGGCAGAGAACATGGTACAGCGTCCGCTCAACTATGCCTTGGTCGATGAGGTTGACTCGATCTTGATTGATGAGGCTCGTACTCCTTTAATCGTTTCAGGGGCCAATGCTGTGGAAACTAGTCAGCTGTATCATATGGCGGATCACTTTGTCAAATCTTTGGACAAAGATGACTATATCATTGACATCCAGTCTAAGACTATTGGTTTGTCTGATTCAGGGATTGACAAGGCTGAAGGCTACTTCAAGTTAGAAAATCTCTACGATATTGAAAATGTAGCTCTTACTCACTTTATCGATAATGCTCTTCGTGCCAACTACATCATGATTCTCGATATTGACTATGTGGTCAGCGAAGAGCAGGAAATCCTGATTGTCGATCAATTTACAGGTCGTACCATGGAAGGTCGCCGTTACTCTGATGGTTTGCATCAGGCGATTGAAGCCAAGGAAGGTGTGCCAATCCAAGACGAAACTAAGACTTCAGCTTCTATCACCTACCAAAACCTCTTCCGGATGTATAAGAAATTGGCAGGTATGACAGGTACTGGTAAAACAGAAGAAGAAGAATTCCGTGAAATCTATAACATTCGTGTCATCCCAATCCCAACCAACCGCCCAATCCAGCGTATCGACCATTCAGACCTTCTCTATGCAAGTCTTGATGCAAAATTCAAGGCCGTGGTTGAAGATGTGAAGGCACGTTATCAAAAGGGTCAGCCGGTCTTGGTAGGTACAGTTGCCGTTGAAACGAGTGATTTCCTTTCTAAGAAATTGGTCGAAGCAGGTGTTCCTCACGAAGTCTTGAATGCAAAAAACCACTACAGAGAAGCTCAAATCATCATGAATGCTGGTCAGCGTGGTGCGATTACCATCGCAACCAATATGGCCGGTCGTGGTACCGATATCAAGCTTGGCGAAGGAGTTCGTGAACTTGGTGGACTTTGTGTCATTGGTACAGAACGTCATGAGAGCCGCCGGATTGATAATCAGCTTCGTGGACGTTCAGGACGTCAAGGAGATCCAGGTGAGTCGCAATTCTATTTGTCTCTTGAAGATGATTTGATGAAACGTTTCGGTTCAGAGCGTTTGAAAGGTATCTTTGAACGACTCAACATGTCTGACGAAGCCATTGAATCCCGTATGTTAACGCGTCAAGTGGAAGCGGCTCAAAAACGTGTTGAGGGGAATAACTACGATACACGTAAACAGGTTCTTCAATACGACGACGTTATGCGTGAACAACGTGAGATTATCTATGCACAACGTTATGATGTCATTACTGCCGACCGTGACTTGGCACCTGAGATTCATGCTATGATCCGCCGTACCATTGGACGAATCGTAGATGCACATGCTCGTTCAAAAGAAGATGAAAAATTGGAAGCAATCTTGAACTTTGCTAAGTACAACCTACTTCCAGAAGATTCAATCAGCCGCTCAGATCTTGCAGGTCTGTCAGATCAATCCATCAAAGATGAGCTGTATCAACGTGCATTGAAGGTTTATGATAGCCAAGTTGCTAAACTTCGTGATGAAGATGCAGTGAAAGAATTCCAAAAAGTCTTGATTTTACGTGTTGTAGACAACAAGTGGACAGACCATATTGATGCTCTTGATCAGTTGCGAAATGCTGTTGGTCTTCGTGGATATGCCCAAAACAACCCGGTTGTAGAATATCAAGCAGAAGGTTTCCGCATGTTTAACGACATGATCGGATCGATTGAATTCGATGTGACCCGCTTGATGATGAAAGCACAAATCCACGAACAAGAACGTCCGCAAACTGAACACAATATCAGTACAACTGCGACTCGTAATATCGCAGCGCAGCAGACTCAGCTTCCAAAAGATGTGGACTTGAGCCAAATCGGACGAAACGACCAATGTCCATGTGGATCTGGTAAAAAATTCAAGAACTGTCATGGTAAGAGACAATAATATGTGATAAGATACAGGCGGATACCTGGTGAAAATACATTTTTGCTTGGTGTCCGTTTGCTTTATAAGGAGATGAATCATGGTATTTACAGCTAAAAGTCCTAAAATTAACATTGAAGAAGTTCGCGCCTTGTCTAAATTAGAAGGAGTGGCTCTTGCGAGAAAAAACCGACGTGATCAGGAATTGGAAGCCATCGTCCGTGGGGAAGACCAGCGTATTCTCTTGGTGATTGGACCATGTTCATCTGATAATGAAGAGGCAGTCCTCGAGTATGCCAAGCGCTTGTCTGACTTACAAGAAGAAGTCAAAGACCGCATTTTTATGGTCATGCGAGTCTATACAGCCAAACCTCGTACCAATGGAGATGGCTATAAGGGCTTGATTCATCAACCAAATGCGACAGAAGCACCTAGCTTGATCAATGGGATCAAGGCTGTTCGTCAGCTCCACTACCGTGTGATTACCGAGACTGGTATGACAACTGCTGACGAAATGCTCTACCCGGAAAATCTTCCTTTGGTGGATGATTTGATTTCTTATATGGCTGTTGGAGCTCGTTCAGTCGAGGACCAGCAACACCGTTTTGTAGCGAGTGGAGCAGATTTTTCAACAGGATTTAAAAATCCAACATCTGGAAATCTCAATGTCATGTTTAATGGGATTTATGCAGCGCAAAATAAACAGAGTTTTCTCTTTCTCGGTAAAGAGGTGGAAACAACAGGGAATCCTTTGTCCCACGCCATTCTTCGCGGTGCATTGAACGAATACGGGAAAAATATTCCTAACTACTATTATGACAATCTGATGGATACCATTGATCAGTATGAAAAGATGGGCTTAGAAAATCCCTTTATCGTCATCGATACCAATCATGACAATTCAGGCAAGCAGTACATGGACCAAATCCGTATCGTTCGTCAGACATTAATCAACCGTGACTGGAATGAGAAAATCAAAAAATACGTTCGAGGTTTTATGATTGAGTCCTATCTGGAAGATGGACGGCAAAATGAACCTGAAGTTTTTGGCAAGTCTATCACGGACCCTTGCCTAGGATGGGACAATACGGAAGCACTTGTTCGCGAAATCTACCAAACGCTAGGAGAGTAAGATGGCATTTATCGAAAAAGGTCAAGAAATTGATATTGAAGCAATCAAGGCTGCGACCCAGTTGTCACCTGAAGCCTTGCGAAAGAAAGAAGCCCGCGATAGAGAGCTGGCAGCCATCATCTCAGGTGAGGATGACCGCATCCTTTTGGTGATGGGGCCTTGCTCTTCAGACAATGAAGAAGCAGTGCTTGAATATGCTCGTCGCTTAGCAGACTTGCAGAAAAAAGTTGCGGATAAAATTTTTATCGTGATGCGTGTCTATACGGCTAAACCTCGTACCAATGGAGATGGCTATAAGGGCATGATTCATCAACCAAATACTAGCGAAGCGCCTAGTCTCATCAATGGTTTGCAGGCTGTTCGTCAGCTACACTACCGTGTGATTACCGAAACTGGATTGACGACAGCTGATGAGATGCTTTATCCGTCAAATCTCGTTTTGGTTGATGATCTGGTCAGCTACCATGCTGTAGGGGCTCGTTCAGTGGAAGACCAGGAACACCGCTTTGTAGCCTCTGGGATTGATGCTCCGGTTGGGATGAAAAATCCAACATCTGGGAACCTTGGGGTTATGTTTAATGCCATCTATGCGGCTCAAAACAAGCAAACCTTCCTTTACCATGGCCAAGAAGTGGAAACTTCAGGAAATCCTTTGGCCCACGTTATCCTTCGTGGCGCTATGAACGAATATGGTAAAAATGAACCCAATTTTTACTATGAAACCCTCTTAAATGCCATCAATCGCTATGAGACTATGGGACTTGAAAATCCCTTTATTATCATCGATACCAATCATGACAATTCGGGCAAGCAGTATATGGAACAAATTCGCATTGTTCGTCAAGCCTTGCTGAATCGTGACTGGAATGAAAAGATTAAAAAGACGGTTCGAGGCTTTATGATCGAATCTTACCTAGCAGACGGTCGCCAAAATCAACCAGAGGTTTTTGGTTGCTCCATAACTGACCCTTGTCTAGGTTGGGAAAATACAGTAGCCTTGGTAGAAGAAATTTATACTACCTTAACAAAATAAGTGAAAAGGATGGAGTTGGGGGAATCTCAACTCCTTTTGTGAGTATGATAGTTGGACACGGAATTGACATCGAAGAATTGGCTTCGATAGAAAACGCAGTTACACGACGTGAGGGCTTTGCCAAGCGCGTGCTGACCGCTAAAGAAATGGAGCGCTTTACCAGTCTCAAAGGGCGCAGACAGATCGAATACTTGGCAGGTCGTTGGTCGGCTAAGGAGGCCTTTTCCAAGGCTATGGGAACTGGTATTGGTAAACTGACCTTTCAGGATCTGGAAGTTTTGAATAATGAACGAGGGGCTCCCTATTTTAGTCAGGCACCATTTTCAGGAAAAATTTGGCTGTCAATCAGCCATACAGATCAGTTTGTGACAGCCAGTGTCATTTTGGAGGAAAATCATGAAAGCTAGTCCGCATAGACCAACCAAGGCTCTGATATATCTGGGAGCCATTCGACAAAATATTCAGCAAATGGGGGCTCATATCCCTGAAGGAACGCTCAAGTGGGCAGTGGTCAAGGCCAATGCCTACGGACATGGTGCAGTAGCTGTTGCGACGGCTATCCAGGATGATGTCGACGGTTTTTGCGTTTCTAATATTGATGAAGCTATTGAACTCAGACAGGCTGGACTCAGCAAGAAAATTCTCATTTTAGGAATTTCTGAAATAGAAGCTGTTGCTCTTGCTAAAGAATATGACATCACCTTGACTGTGGCTGGACTGGAATGGATTCAAGCACTGTTAGACAAGGAAGCAGATTTAACTGGCTTGACTGTCCATCTCAAGATTGATTCAGGGATGGGACGAATTGGTTTTAGAGAAGCCCGTGAAGCTGATCTGGCTCAAGACTTGCTCCAACAACATGGCGCTCGCGTTGAGGGGATTTTTACCCACTTTGCTACTGCAGATGAAGAATCAGATGCCTATTTTAATACCCAGTTAGAACGATTTAAAACTATTTTGACGAGTATGAAGGATGTTCCAGAGTTGGTTCATGCCAGCAACTCGGCAACGACCCTCTGGCATGCAGAGACTATTTTCAATGCCGTCCGTATGGGAGATGCCATGTATGGTCTCAATCCTAGCGGAGATGTCTTAGACTTACCTTATGCCTTGACACCAGCCTTGAGTTTGGAGTCTGCTCTAGTTCATGTCAAGACAGTTCCAGCTGGAGCTTGCATGGGCTATGGAGCCACCTATCAGGCGGATAACGAGCAAGTCATTGCGACGGTGCCAATCGGCTATGCGGATGGTTGGACACGAGATATGCAGAATTTCTCCGTTTTAGTAGATGGGCAAGCTTGCCAAATCGTCGGGCGGGTTTCTATGGATCAAATCACTATTCGTCTGCCTAAGGTTTACCCGCTAGGAACAAAAGTAACCCTGATCGGCACAAACGGTGACAAGGAAATCACAGCAACTCAGGTAGCGACCTACCGTGGAACCATTAACTATGAGGTGGTTTGCCTCCTCAGCGACCGCATTCCGAGAGAATATTATTAAAAAAAGAAAGGAGTGGAGCATGAATCTACATCAACCCTTGCATGTCTTGCCTGGTGTGGGACCAAAGTCAGCCGAGAAATACGCCAAACTAGGAATTGAAAACTTGCAAGACCTCTTGCTCTACTTTCCTTTCCGTTACGAAGACTTCAAGACCAAGCAGGTATTGGAATTGGAAGATGGGGAGAAGGCGGTTCTGTCTGGTCAGGTAGTCACTCCTGCCAGTGTCCAGTATTATGGCTTTAAGCGCAATCGCCTGCGTTTTAGCCTCAAGCAGGGAGAAGTCGTTTTTGCGGTGAATTTCTTTAACCAACCCTACCTAGCTGATAAGATAGAGTTGGGAGCAACCCTTGCTGTCTTTGGAAAATGGGACCGTGCCAAGGCCAGTCTGACAGGGATGAAGGTCCTGGCTCAGGTGGAAGATGACCTCCAGCCTGTCTATCGTCTGGCTCAGGGAATCAGTCAGGCCAGCCTGGTCAAGGTCATCAAGACGGCCTTTGATCAGGGGCTGGACCTCTTGATTGAGGAAAATCTTCCCCAGTCTTTGCTGGATAAATACAAACTCATGTCCCGCTGTCAGGCAGTTCGTGCTATGCATTTTCCTAAGGATTTGGCAGAATACAAGCAGGCCCTTCGCCGCATCAAGTTTGAGGAACTCTTTTACTTTCAAATGCAGTTACAGACGCTCAAGTCTGAAAATAGAGTTCAGGGAAGCGGTCTGGTTCTGAATTGGTCTAAGGAAAAGGTGACAGCTGCTAAAGAAAATCTGCCTTTTTCTCTGACCCCAGCTCAGGAAAAGAGTTTGCGGGAAATATTGGCCGACATGAAGTCGGACCACCACATGAATCGTCTCCTGCAAGGAGATGTAGGGAGCGGAAAGACAGTGGTTGCTGGTTTGACCATGTTTGCGGCGGTGACAGCTGGCTATCAGACAGCCCTCATGGTGCCAACAGAGATTCTAGCAGAGCAACACTTTGAGAGTCTACAGAACCTTTTTCCAGACTTAAAACTCGCTCTCTTGACAGGTTCCTTGAAAGCTGCAGAGAAGAGAGAAGTCTTGGAGACTATTGCCAAGGGTGAGGCTGATTTGATTATCGGAACCCATGCTCTGATTCAAGATGGGGTGGATTATGCTCGCCTTGGTTTGATTATCATCGATGAGCAGCACCGTTTTGGTGTGGGGCAAAGGCGTATTTTACGGGAAAAAGGCGACAATCCAGATGTCCTCATGATGACGGCGACACCAATTCCACGGACGCTTGCTATCACAGCCTTTGGTGATATGGATGTTTCCATTATTGACCAGATGCCAGCAGGGCGGAAGCCTATTGTGACTCGCTGGATTAAGCATGAACAGCTGCCTCAGGTCTTGACTTGGTTAGAGGGAGAAGTTCAAAAAGGTTCTCAAGCCTATGTCATCTCTCCCTTGATTGAAGAATCTGAAGCTCTGGATCTGAAAAATGCCATTGCCTTATCTGAGGAGTTGGCAGCTCATTTTGCCGGCAAGGCTGAAGTAGCTCTTTTACATGGTAAGATGAAGAGTGACGAAAAAGACCAGATCATGCAGGATTTTAAAGAGAGAAAAACGGATATTCTGGTTTCGACGACGGTTATCGAGGTTGGGGTTAATGTTCCCAATGCGACCGTCATGATTATCATGGATGCCGATCGCTTCGGTCTCAGTCAGCTTCACCAGCTCAGAGGTCGTGTTGGTCGGGGGGACAAGCAGTCCTATGCTGTTCTCGTTGCCAATCCCAAGACGGATTCTGGGAAAGACCGCATGCGCATCATGACAGAAACCACCAATGGATTTGTCTTGGCCGAAGAAGATTTGAAAATGCGTGGTTCTGGTGAAATTTTTGGAACCAGACAGTCAGGACTCCCAGAGTTTCAAGTGGCTGATATTATCGAAGATTTTCCGATTTTAGAAGAAGCCAGAAAGGTTGCCAGCTACATTAGTTCTATAGAAGGTTGGCGAGAGGACCCAGAATGGCGTATGATCGCTCTTCACCTAGAGAAGAGAGAACATCTGGATTAAGCCTTTTCTAAGAAATCTATAAGCTAGCTTTTAGGTTTGGGTCTTATACTAGAGTCATCAAAAAGAAACGAGGACTTTCTCATGACTATTAAAGTAACCTACCAAAAGAAATTCCAAACTGTCAAACAAGAGAAAGGAGCTAGCACCTATTGATACACAAAGAGCGGAAACGCTCTTTTTATTTTTAAAACTACTTTCAGACGATAGGTTTGAGGAAAGAGAATCTAAAATCACTTTCTATTTAGCATTCTTTCTTGCATTGCTTTCCTAGATATGCTACAGTTGTGATAACGATTACAAAACTAAAGGAGCATGCTATGAAAAATCCAGCTTTGTTAGAAGAAATTAAGACTTATAAAGGACGGGATGAGGTTCCAGAAGACTTTGATGCTTTCTGGGATGAGGAATTAAAAAAAGTTTCCACTCTTCCAGCCTACCAGTTGGAGGAAAGAGATTTCCACATTCCCCGAGTCAAGTGCTTTGAGCTCACTTTTGAGGGAACTAATGAAGGCAAGGTCTATGCACGCGTCGTCCTTCCAAAGACTGAGGGGAAAGTTCCCCTAATTTTCCATTTCCATGGCTATATGGGACGTGGCTGGGATTGGGCTGACATGCTGGCCTATACTGTGGCTGGTTACGGTGTTGTTTCCATGGATGTGCGGGGCCAGTCGGGCTATTCGCAAGACGGCTTGCGTTCTCCACTAGGAAATACTGTGAAGGGGCATATCATCCGTGGTGCTGTGGAAGGTCGGGACCACCTCTTTTATAAGGATGTCTATCTGGATATTTACCAGTTGGTTGAAATTGTTGCCAGTCTGCCTCAGGTAGATGAGGAAAGACTTTCTAGCTATGGTGCTTCACAAGGAGGGGCTTTAGCTCTGGTTGCAGCAGCGCTCAATCCTCGAATTCAGAAAACAGTTGCCATCTATCCTTTCTTGTCAGACTTTAGACGGGTGCTTGAGATTGGTAATACCAGTGAAGCCTATGATGAACTCTTCCGTTATTTTAAGTTTCACGATCCCTTCCATGAAACAGAGGAGGAAATCATGGCGACCCTTGCCTATATCGATGTGAAAAATCTTGCCCATCGTATCAAGGGTGAGGTCAAGATGATTACGGGCTTGGATGATGACGTCTGCTATCCTATTACCCAGTTTGCGATTTACAATCGTCTGACTTGCGACAAGACCTATCGCATCATGCCAGAGTATGCTCACGAAGCCATGAATGTTTTTGTCAATGACCAAGTCTACAACTGGCTCTGTGGCAGTGAGATTCCTTTTTCCTATGTAAAAAAATAAGTTTAAGAGAGCCTTGAGCTCCCTTTTTGTTTTCCAAAATCGAAAAGTACTTTCAGGAAATTTGAAATATTAAAATAGTTTTAAAAGTAGAATCTATTCTATATCATTTAGCTATAAAGTTCAGAGTTTATTGTATAATAAGGGAAAGACATTGTGCGAAAGGAGGAAACTTTCCGCTGTTTGGTCAGAGAGTAAGAGCAGTGGACGTTTGAAGAATGGGAGGTCTCATTCAGTCGGTTACTTTCTTTTTACTTGTTTAGTTGGAGGAACTAAAAATTTTAAGAAAAAAAGAAAGCGCTTTATTTACGGAGAATATGAAAGGTAAAAATATGAAGTATAGGGATTTTGATCGGAAACAGCGATACGGCATTCGAAAATTTGCAGTTGGGGCGGCATCTGTAGTGATTGGTACAGTGGTATTTGGAGCAAATCCAGTCTTAGCTCAAGAGCAAGCCAATGCAGCAGGGGCCAATACAGAAACTGTCGAACCTGGTCAAGGTTTATCAGAATTGCCAAAAGAAGCGTCCTCGGGAGATCTTGCTCATTTGGATAAGGATTTGGCTGGTAAATTGGCAGCAGCTCAAGACAACGGCGTTGAGGTGGACCAAGAACACTTGAAAAAAAATGAGAGTGCAGAATCAGAAACTCCATCCTCTACGGAAACCCCTGCAGAAGAAGCAAATAAGGAAGAGGAATCAGAGGATCAGGGTGCTATTCCTCGTGACTATTACTCAAGAGATTTAAAAAATGCCAATCCTGTCCTTGAAAAAGAAGATGTTGAAACCAATGTGGCAAATGGTCAGAGAGTTGATTTATCAAGTGAACTAGATAAACTAAAGCAACTAAAAAATGCTACAGTTCACATGGAGTTCAAACCAGATGCATCAGCTCCACGCTTTTACAATCTCTTCTCTGTATCCAGTGACACCAAGGAAAATGAGTACTTTACTATGTCGGTCCTTGATAATACAGCTCTTATTGAAGGGCGTGGCGCTAACGGAGAGCAGTTCTATGATAAGTATACAGATGCTCCTTTGAAAGTTCGCCCAGGACAATGGAATTCCGTGACCTTTACTGTCGAACAACCGACAGCGGAGTTACCTCATGGTCGAGTTCGTCTCTATGTGAACGGTGTCTTATCTCGAACAAGTCTCAAATCTGGTAACTTTATCAAAGATATGCCAGATGTTAATCAAGCTCAACTTGGAGCAACCAAACGGGGCAAGAAAACAGCTTGGGCATCAAACCTACAAGTTCGAAACCTAACTGTTTACGATCGTGCTTTAAGCCCAGATGAAGTTCAAACACGAAGTCAATTATTTGAAAGAGGTGAATTGGAACAGAAACTTCCTGAGGGAGCAAAAGTTACTGAGAAAGAAGACGTCTTTGAAGGTGGTAGGAACAATCAACCAAATAAAGATGGTATCAAGAGTTATCGTATCCCAGCTCTTCTCAAGACAGATAAAGGAACGCTGATTGCAGGAACGGATGAAAGACGTTTGCACCATTCTGACTGGGGAGATATTGGGATGGTTGTTCGTCGCAGCTCAGATAATGGGAAAACATGGGGAGACCGAATTGTAATCTCAAATCCTCGTGACAATGAGCACGCTAAACATGCAGATTGGCCATCTCCAGTTAATATTGATATGGCCTTGGTGCAAGACCCTGAAACAAAGAGAATTTTTGCAATTTACGACATGTTCCTTGAAAGTAAGGCAGTATTTTCATTGCCAGGGCAAGCTCCGAAAGCTTATGAACAAGTGGGAGATAAAGTTTATCAAGTTTTATATAAGCAAGGAGAATCAGGTCGCTATACGATTCGAGAAAACGGAGAGGTTTTCGACCCTCAAAATAGAAAGACAGATTATCGTGTTGTCGTTGACCCTAAAAAACCAGCCTACAGCGATAAGGGAGATTTGTATAAAGGGAATGAGCTAATCGGAAATATTTATTTTGAGTATAGCGAGAAGAATATTTTTAGAGTTTCCAATACCAACTATCTATGGATGTCCTACAGTGATGACGATGGGAAGACTTGGTCTGCACCAAAAGATATTACTCATGGGATTCGGAAAGATTGGATGCACTTCCTAGGAACTGGACCTGGTACGGGGATTGCCTTGCGTACAGGACCTCATAAGGGAAGACTGGTGATTCCAGTTTATACAACAAACAACGTTTCCTACCTAAGTGGTTCTCAATCATCTCGTGTAATTTACTCAGATGATCATGGTGAAACATGGCAAGCAGGGGAAGCAGTTAATGATAACCGTCCAGTAGGCAACCAAACCATTCACTCTTCAACCATGAATAATCCAGGCGCCCAAAATACGGAGTCAACTGTTGTTCAGTTGAATAATGGGGATCTCAAGCTCTTTATGCGTGGGTTGACTGGTGATCTTCAGGTTGCGACCAGTCATGATGGGGGAGCAACGTGGGATAAGGAAATCAAACGTTATCCTCAAGTAAAAGACGTTTATGTTCAAATGTCCGCTATTCACACCATGCATGAAGGCAAGGAATACATTCTACTCAGCAATGCTGGTGGTCCTGGACGCAACAATGGTTTGGTTCACCTAGCTCGTGTTGAGGAGAATGGTGAGTTGACATGGCTGAAACACAATCCTATACAAAGTGGTAAGTTTGCTTACAACTCACTCCAAGAACTCGGAAATGGCGAATATGGTTTGCTTTATGAGCATGCGGATGGCAATCAAAACGATTATACTTTATCCTATAAGAAATTCAACTGGGATTTCTTAAGCAAAGACAGAATTTCTCCTAAAGAAGCAAAAGTAAAATATGCTATTCAAAAATGGCCAGGTATTATTGCCATGGAGTTTGATTCGGAAGTATTGGTCAACAAGGCTCCTACCCTTCAGTTGGCAAATGGTAAAACAGCAACCTTTATGACCCAGTACGATACAAAAACTCTCCTATTCACAATAGACCCAGAGGATATGGGTCAAAGGATTACAGGTCTAGCCGAGGGTGCAATTGAAAGCATGCACAATTTACCAGTTTCTTTAGCTGGCTCTAAACTAAGCGATGGTATTAATGGCAGTGAAGCTGCTATCCATGAGGTGCCGGAGTACACAGGTGGTGTCAATGCAGAGGAAGCAACGGTTCATGAAGTTCCGGAGTATACAGGTCCAATGGCAACAGTAGGTGAAGAAGCAGCTCCAACGGTTGAAAAACCTGAATTCACAGGTGGTGTCAATGCAGAGGAAACCCCAGTGGCAGAGATACCAGAGTACACTGGACCATTGGCAACAGTAGGTGAAGAACCAGCTCCAACAGTAGAAAAAACAGAATTCACTGGTGGAGTCAATGCTGTTGAGGCAGCAGTCCATGAACTTCCAGAGTTCAAGGGTGGAGTCAATGCAGTTCTAGCAGCCTCAAACGAGCTTCCTGAATATAGAGGAGGTGCTAACTTTGTCTTGGCAGCTTCAAATGACCTGCCAGAGTATAAGGGTGGTGTCAATGGTGCTGAAGCAGCAGTCCTTGAAGTTCCAGAGTACACAGGCCCACTAGGGACAGCGGGCGAAGAGTCAGCCCCAACAGTCGAAAAGCCAGAATACACAGGCGGAGTTAATGCTGTTGAGGCCGCAGTTCATGAAGTCCCAGAGTATACAGACCCATTAGGCACAGCGGGTGAAGAGGCCGCTCCGACAGTTGAAAAGCCAGAATTTACAGGCGGGGTTAATGCTGTTGAGGCCACAGTACATGAACTCCCTGAGTACACAGGTGGCGTGAATGCAGCCGATGCAGCTGTACATGAAATTGCAGAATATAAGGGAGCTGATTCGCTTGTAACTCTTGCTGCAGAAGATTATACTTACAAAGCTCCTCTTGCTCAGCAGACACTTCCTGATACAGGGAACAAGGAGAGTAGCCTCCTTGCCTCACTAGGATTAACAGCTTTCTTCCTTAGCTTGTTTGCAATGGGGAAAAAGAGAGAAGAATAAGAGAATAATTCTAATCATTTTACTTTGTAAAAATAGAAGGAGATAGCAGGTTTTTCCGCCTGCTATCTTTTTCTTTCGAGTTGAGGTGTGCTAATAAGAAATTCTAAGATGTCTGAAACTACTTTCAGGATAGTCTGTTCTATAAAATAGTTTTGAAACTGAAATCTATTCCACTACAAACTATTGAAAGCGCTTAACAAATGATATATAATAAGCCCATAAGAACAAGAAAGGGAGGAAAGAGGATGCCACAGATCAGCAAAGAAGCCTTGATTGAACAAATCAAAGATGGAATCATTGTCTCTTGCCAGGCACTTCCTCACGAACCGCTTTATACAGAAGCGGGAGGAGTCATTCCCTTGCTAGTCAAAGCGGCTGAGCAAGGAGGAGCAGTTGGTATCCGAGCAAACAGTGTTCGCGATATCAAGGAGATCAAGGAGGTTACAAAACTCCCGATTATCGGGATTATCAAACGTGACTATCCGCCGCAGGAGCCATTCATTACAGCTACTATGAAAGAAGTTGATGAACTGGCTGAACTAGACATTGAGGTCATTGCTCTGGATTGTACCAAACGTGAACGTTATGATGGTTTGGAAATTCAGGACTTTATCCGACAAGTCAAAGAAAAATATCCACATCAACTCTTGATGGCTGATACCAGTACTTTTGAAGAAGGAATTGCAGCAGTTGAAGCAGGTGTTGATTTTGTTGGAACAACTCTATCAGGTTATACTTCTTATAGTCCGAAAGTAGATGGTCCAGACTTTGAACTAATAAAAAAACTCTGCGATGCCGGTGTGGATGTCATAGCTGAAGGAAAAATTCATACACCAGAACAAGCCAAACAAATCCTTGAATATGGGGTACGAGGCATTGTTGTCGGTGGAGCTATTACTAGACCAAAAGAGATTACGGAACGCTTTGTTGCCGGTCTTAAATAATACAATCTCAAAACAGAGGAGAGTGGTCGATGCGTCAAATGAAATGAAAACGTATACAAATAGAAGCTTACTCACTATCCAATATGGACACGCTTAACAATTAGGAGAATACAAATGAAATTTAGAAAACTAGCTTGTACAGTACTTGCAGGTGCTGCGATTCTTGGCCTTGCTGCTTGTGGTAACTCTGGTGGAAGTAAAGATGCTGGAAAATCAGGAAGCGATAGCGGAAAAACAGAAATCACTTGGTGGGCATTCCCAGTCTTCACTCAAGAAAAAACTGGTGACGGTGTTGGAACTTATGAAAAATCAATCATCGAAGCTTTTGAAAAAGCAAATCCAGATGTAAAAGTGAAATTGGAAACCATCGACTTCAAGTCAGGACCTGAAAAAATCACAACAGCCATCGAAGCAGGAACAGCGCCAGACGTACTCTTTGACGCACCAGGACGGATCATCCAATACGGTAAAAATGGTAAATTGGCTGAGTTGAACGATCTCTTCACAGACGAATTCGTCAAAGATGTCAACAACGAAAACATCGTACAAGCAAGTAAGGCTGGAGACAAAGCTTACATGTATCCAATCAGTTCAGCTCCATTCTACATGGCTATGAACAAGAAAATGTTGGAAGATGCTGGAGTTGCAAACCTTGTAAAAGAAGGTTGGACAACTGATGACTTTGAAAAAGTTTTGAAAGCGCTTAAAGATAAAGGCTATACACCAGGTTCATTGTTCAGTTCTGGTCAAGGGGGAGACCAAGGAACACGTGCCTTCGTTGCAAACCTTTATGGCGGTTCTGTAACAGACAAAGACGTAACCAAATATACAACAGACGATCCTAAATTCGTCAAAGGTCTTGAAAAAGCTGCTAGCTGGATTAAAGACGGTTTGTTGAACAACGGTTCACAATTTGACGGTGGAGCAGATATCCAAAACTTTGCCAACGGTCAAACTTCATACACAATCCTTTGGGCACCAGCTCAAAACGGTATCCAAGCGAAACTCTTGGAAGCAAGTAAGGTAGATGTGGTAGAAGTACCATTCCCATCAGACTCAGGTAAACCATCTCTTGAATACCTTGTAAACGGATTTGCAGTATTTAACAACAAAGACGACAAGAAAGTCGCAGCTGCTAAGAAATTCGTTCAATTCATCGCAGATGACAAAGAATGGGGTCCTAAAGACGTAGTTCGTACAGGTGCCTTCCCAGTTCGTACTTCATTTGGCAAACTTTATGAAGACAAACGTATGGAAACAATCAGTGGCTGGACTAAATACTACTCACCATACTACAATACTATCGATGGATTTGCTGAAATGAGAACACTTTGGTTCCCAATGTTGCAATCTGTATCAAATGGTGACGAAAAACCAGCGGATGCTTTGAAAGCCTTCACTGAAAAAGCTAACGAAACAATCAAAAAAGCTACAAAACAATAAGCACTAAGTCAGATTGATTCCCCCCTTTTCCCTGTGCACTATGGTGTAAGAAAAGGGGGACTTTTGTTTGAAATGGTAGGAACTGTCACGAAATTAAAATGAAGTTCTTACATAAGCGAATCTTAAAAAATTTCATTTTGGTTTTAAAACAGTTCAAGAAAATCAAAAACTATTCTATTTGAAAGAGAGGTGCCGACTGTGAAAGTCAATAAAATTCGTATGCGGGAAACAGTGATTTCCTACGCTTTCCTAGCACCAGTGTTATTCTTCTTTGTCATCTTTGTCTTGGCTCCTATGATTATGGGATTCATTACAAGTTTCTTTAACTACTCCATGACGAAATTTGAGTTTGTGGGCTTGGACAACTACATTCGCATGTTTAAAGACCCTGTCTTTATGAAGTCTTTGATCAATACCGTTATCCTGGTTATCGGATCTGTTCCGATTGTGGTTCTCTTCTCGCTCTTTGTAGCATCTCAAACCTATCATCAAAATGCGATTGCCCGTTCTTTCTATCGTTTCGTCTTCTTCCTTCCTGTAGTTACAGGTAGTGTTGCCGTAACGGTTGTATGGAAATGGATCTATGACCCACTATCAGGGATTCTTAACTTTGTCCTTAAGTCAAGCCATGTCATCAGCCAAAACATTTCTTGGCTGGGTGACAAAAACTGGGCTTTGCTAGCGATTATGATCATCCTTTTGACAACATCTGTTGGTCAACCGATTATCCTCTATATCGCTGCCATGGGGAATATTGACAACTCACTTGTTGAAGCGGCGCGTGTTGACGGTGCGACTGAGTTCCAAGTGTTCTGGAAGATCAAATGGCCTAGCCTTCTTCCAACAACTCTTTACATCGCGATTATTACGACTATCAACTCATTCCAATGTTTCGCCTTGATTCAGCTCTTGACTTCTGGTGGTCCAAACTACTCAACAAGTACCTTGATGTACTACCTTTACGAAAAAGCCTTCCAATTGACAGAGTATGGCTATGCAAACACTATCGGTGTCTTCTTGGCAGTGATGATTGCCATTGTCAGCTTTGCTCAATTCAAGATCCTCGGAAACGACGTAGAATACTAAAGAA
This sequence comes from Streptococcus oralis, assembly GCF_003943385.1. Taxonomy (GTDB): domain Bacteria; phylum Bacillota; class Bacilli; order Lactobacillales; family Streptococcaceae; genus Streptococcus; species Streptococcus oralis_CA. The sequence goes on along the minus strand of NZ_RJPI01000002.1, from coordinate 62,301 downwards.
AGGAGACAGTTATGCAATCTACACAAAAGAAACCCTTAACAGCTTTTACTGTTATTTCAACGATTATCTTGCTCTTGTTGACCGTACTGTTCATCTTTCCATTCTACTGGATCTTGACAGGGGCCTTCAAATCACAGCCTGATACCATTATGATTCCGCCACAGTGGTTCCCTAAAATGCCAACCATGGAGAACTTCCAACAACTCATGGTGCAAAACCCTGCTATGCAGTGGATGTGGAACTCTGTATTTATCTCACTGGTAACCATGTTTCTAGTGTGTGCAACCTCTTCTCTAGCAGGTTATGTCTTGGCTAAAAAACGTTTCTATGGTCAGCGCATCCTCTTTGCAGTCTTTATCGCTGCCATGGCTCTTCCAAAACAAGTTGTCCTTGTTCCATTGGTACGTATCGTCAACTTCATGGGAATTCACGATACTCTTTGGGCAGTTATCCTGCCTTTGATTGGATGGCCATTCGGGGTCTTCCTCATGAAACAGTTCAGTGAAAATATTCCAACAGAATTGCTTGAATCAGCCAAAATCGACGGTTGTGGTGAAATTCGTACTTTCTGGAGCGTAGCCTTCCCTATTGTGAAGCCAGGATTTGCAGCCCTTGCAATCTTTACCTTCATCAATACTTGGAACGACTACTTCATGCAGTTGGTTATGTTGACTTCACGTCAAAACTTGACTATCTCACTTGGGGTTGCGACCATGCAGGCCGAAATGGCAACCAACTATGGTTTGATCATGGCTGGTGCGGCTCTTGCAGCCGTGCCAATCGTAACCGTCTTCCTTGTCTTCCAAAAATCCTTCACTCAAGGGATTACTATGGGAGCGGTTAAAGGATAATACTCTGCGAAAATCGAATTCAAACTACTTCAGCATCACCTTGCCATACTTAAGTATGGCCTGCGATTAGCTTCTTAGTTTGTTCTTCGATTTTCATTGAGTATAAGAGAATACAGAGTTATAAGTGTCTACAAAATGGAGAGTATACAGTTACTTCGTGAAGTTTTGTCAGACACTTATAAACTTAAGAGTGAACTCTTTTCATGATACTAGTTAGAGTAGGTTCGTTTTATGGTGGCTATTTCCCGCTTTTAGTGGTATCTAAGATAAGCATCTTACGCTTATCTTAGACGGAATTTTTGAGACTGACGATGAAAGAGCAAAAGGCTCAAAAATTAGGAATGAAATACCGAAGGAATTTGCTTCCGTCCGCACTATTACAGGGAAATAGAGAAAGGAACATTCGAAACTGAAAAATAGTAACTATCAGAAACGAAGGAAACAGTATGATTTTTGACGATTTGAAAAACATCGCCTTTTACAAGGGAATCCATCCCAATCTAGACAAGGCTATCGACTATCTCTACCAACACCGTAAGGATTCTTTCGAACTCGGTAAGTATGAGATTGACGGGGACAAGGTCTTTCTAGTTGTTCAGGAAAATGTCCTCAATCAAGCTGAAAATGATCAATTTGAGCATCATAAGAACTATGCAGACTTGCATTTGCTGGTAGAAGGACATGAATATTCGAGCTACGGTTCACGTATCAAAGACGAAGCGGTAGCATTCGACGAAGCGAGCGACATTGGCTTTGTCCATTGTCATGAACGCTACCCACTATTGTTGGGTTATCACAATTTTGCTATTTTCTTCCCAGGAGAACCGCACCAGCCAAATGGCTACGCAGGGATGGAAGAAAAGGTTCGCAAATATCTCTTTAAAATTTTGATTGATTAAAAGAATCAGGAGGAGCAAACATGGCACAAAAAGGAGTAAGCCTTATCAAGGCAGCATTTGATACAGATAATTTTCTCATGCGTTTCAGTGAGAAGGTCTTGGATATCGTGACAGTCAATCTTCTTTTTGTCGTCTCTTGTTTGCCCATCGTGACGATTGGAGTGGCAAAAATCAGCCTCTATGAAACCATGTTTGAGATTAAGAGAAGCAGACGGGTACCAGTATTTAGAACTTATCTAAGAGCTTTCAAGCAAAATCTGAAACTGGGGCTTCAGTTGGGTCTGTTAGAGTTAGGCATTGTGTCATTAAGCCTTCTAGACCTCTATCTCTTCTGGGGACAGACTGCTTTGCATTTCCAGATTGTGAAAGCTATATGTTTGGGGATTCTCATCTTCCTCACTCTCGTGATGCTGGCTAGTTATCCCATCGCTGCCCGCTATGATCTGTCTTGGAAAGAAGTGCTGCAAAAAGGGCTTATCTTGGCAAGTTTTAACTTTCCATGGTTCTTCCTCATGTTAGCCATTCTCTTTCTTATTGTGATGGTTCTTTATCTGTCCGCCTTCACTCTCCTTTTGGGCGGATCGGCCTTTATCCTCTTTGGTTTTGGTTTGCTGGTCTTTCTCCAAGCAGGTTTGATGGAGAAAATTTTCACCAAATACCAGTAGGATGAGGTGTTTCTGAAACTACTTTCAATCGTTACAGTTTCTAAAATACAAGTAGAAACTAAAATCTAAGTGTATACAAGATATTGAAAGCGATTTTCACAAGGTGTATACTAAACTTGTAAAAAATAGAACTGCTCTTAGCAGAAAAAAGAAATCTTAGGAGAAAATCTATGTCAGATTTGAAAAAATACGAAGGTGTCATTCCAGCCTTCTACGCATGTTATGATGATCAAGGAGAAGTCAGCCCAGAGCGTACGCGTGCCTTGGTTCAATACTTCATTGATAAGGGAGTTCAAGGTCTCTATGTCAATGGTTCTTCTGGTGAATGTATCTACCAAAGTGTAGAGGACCGCAAGTTGATTTTGGAAGAAGTCATGGCAGTTGCCAAAGGGAAATTGACCATCATCGCTCACGTAGCTTGCAACAATACCAAAGATAGTATGGAACTTGCTTGCCACGCAGAAAGCTTGGGAGTAGATGCTATTGCAACGATTCCACCGATTTACTTCCGCTTGCCAGAATACTCAGTTGCCAAATACTGGAATGACATTAGTGCTGCAGCACCAAACACAGACTACGTGATTTATAACATTCCTCAGTTGGCAGGTGTTGCTTTGACTTCAAGCCTCTACACAGAAATGTTGAAGAATCCACGTGTTATTGGTGTTAAGAACTCTTCTATGCCAGTTCAAGATATCCAAACCTTTGTCAGCCTTGGTGGAGAAGACCACATTGTCTTTAACGGTCCAGATGAACAGTTCCTAGGTGGACGCCTCATGGGTGCTAAGGCTGGTATCGGTGGTACTTATGGCGCGATGCCAGAACTCTTCTTGAAACTCAATGAGTTGATTGCTGAGAAAGATTTGGAAACAGCGCGTGAATTGCAATACGCTATCAATGCAATCATTGGCAAACTCACTTCTGCACATGGAAATATGTACGGTGTCATCAAAGAAGTATTGAAAATCAATGAAGGTTTGAACATTGGTTCAGTTCGTTCACCATTGACGCCAGTGACGGAAGAAGATCGACCAGTTGTAGAAGCAGCTGCAGCCTTGATTCGTGAAACCAAGGAGCGCTTCCTCTAATCCATAAGGAGGTATTTATGACACACTACGTTGCAATTGATATCGGTGGAACCAATATCAAATATGGTTTGATTGACCAAGAAGGCCAACTTGTTGAATCGCATGAAATGCCAACTGAGGCGCAAAAGGGTGGACCCCATATCTTACAAAAGACAAAAGATATCGTAGCCAGCTATTTAGAAAAAGGCCCAGTAGCAGGTGTTGCCATTTCTTCTGCAGGGATGGTGGATCCTGATAAGGGTGAGATTTTCTACGCTGGACCTCAGATTCCCAACTATGCGGGAACCCAGTTCAAGAAGGAAATCGAGACGAGTTTTGCGATTCCTTGTGAGATTGAAAATGATGTCAACTGTGCAGGTCTTGCTGAGGCAGTATCTGGTTCAGGTAAGGGAGCGAGTGTCACACTTTGCTTGACCATTGGAACTGGTATCGGTGGTTGCTTGATTATGGATGGGAAAGTCTTCCATGGATTTAGCAATTCGGCCTGCGAAGTTGGTTACATGCACATGCAGGATGGAGCTTTTCAGGATCTTGCTTCTACGACAGCCTTGGTTGAGTATGTAGCAACAGCTCACGGTGATCCAGTTGATCAGTGGAATGGCCGACGCATTTTCAAGGAAGCTACTGAAGGAAACAAGATTTGTATGGCTGGTATTGACCGCATGGTAGACTACCTTGGGAAAGGTCTGGCAAATATTTGCTACGTTGCCAATCCAGAAGTGGTCATTCTCGGTGGCGGGATCATGGGGCAAGAGGCTATCCTCAAACCGAAGATCCGCACAGCCTTGAAGGCGGCCTTGGTGCCAAGCCTAGCTGAAAAAACACGATTAGAATTTGCCCATCACCAAAATACAGCAGGGATGTTGGGAGCCTATTATCATTTCAAAACAAAACAATCCTAGTTTGGAACTATAGAATTAAGAAGAACTTTTAATCACTACTTGAGTGAAAAATGTTTTGCTTAATTCTTTTTTTATTGAAAAATTTGAGCGAAAGGAGGTAATCGTGAGAAACTAGGAGAAAATAACCGCCTTTTATGAAAGGTTAAGGCGAGAGCAATTCTATTATCAATTTAACTAGTGTTTAGCTTGAGTAAATGAGAAAATGTGGAAAAGTGATATAATGAAATGGACGATTATTTGACAAATTAGAAGTTGTAGCGGTGAGAAAAATGTAATGGTAGCACATCCAGCTTAAATCGAAATAGTATCAAATTACGAGGAGATTATCAGATGAACGATTATATAAAATGTAATCAAGATAGGTGGAATAATGTCAAAAATGCCTATACTGAGCCATTGACACATGAAGAATTAGAAGAAGTTAGAAAACATCCAATTGCTGTTGCCTTAACTGTTGGGAACAAAGTTCCGAAAGAATGGTTTGAAAAAACCAGGGGGAAAAAGATATTAGGGTTAGCTTGTGGTGGTGGACAGCAGAGTCCAGTTTTTGCTCTAAAAGGTTATGATGTCACCATCATGGATTTTTCTAAATCACAATTAGAAAGAGATGAGCTGGTTGCTAAAAGAGAAGGCTTAAAAATCAATACAGTTCAAAGCGATATGACAAAACCATTTCCATTTGAAAATGAAACTTTTGATATTGTTTTTAATCCGGTTTCAAATGTATATATAGAAGATTTAGAAAACATGTATAAAGAAGCCTCTCGAGTATTGAAAAAGGGCGGTTTGTTAATGGTCGGATTTATGAATCCTTGGATATACATGTATGATGCTGACACTGTATGGGATAAACCCGATGAGGAATTGCTTTTAAAGTTCTCACTGCCTTTTAATTCAAGAGAGCTTGAAGAGGAAGGCAAAATCACCATCAATCCAGAATATGGATATGAATTTAGCCATACCTTAGAATCTCAGATTAGAGGACAACTTAAAAATGGTCTCGCTATGATTGATTTTTATGAATCGTGTGACAAAAGACATCGATTATCACATTATGGAAATGACTACATCGCTACACTCTGCATTAAACTATAATCTTATAGAACGTACTTCTGAAGAATAGCTCATTTTATTTTCCTGAAGGGTTAAAATCTAAATCTCAGTTTGTCGAAGTAAAACAATTAAATAAAAGTATAGAGAGGAAGTAAAAGCAGATAGTCGATACTTCCTTTTTTGTTGACAAAAATTAAAAAACGGAAAGGAGGATTTATGGAAGAACTGAAAAACACGATTAGAATTTGCCTATCAACAAAATATCGTAGGTGTGTTGTATGTTTATTTTCATTGGTTATCAAAACAAAACAATCCTAGCTTGGCTGGACCAAACTAGGATTTTCTAACGCGTTTTTGTCTACGATAGCCATTGAGTTTTTTATTTTCCCAATAGCTGTTAAAGATTTTTTCCTTGCTCTCGCGATTGATTTCCAAAAAGTAGGCATAAATCAAATCTATTAAAATGAGCATAGGGAGTTGAGCGGAAATACGCTGGATGTAAGAAGATTGACTATGGCTTGCCACAAGGACCGTTTCGGTATAAGCCTGACTATTTTTGTTTGGTGCGCTGGTAAAGAGGATGGTCTTGGCGCCCATTTCCATGGCATCTAACAAACTATCGAGGACGGATTGGGTAGTGCCTGATAGGGAAAAACCAAGTACCAAACAGTTTTCATCCATGATGCTAGTCGTCCATGCAAAGCCATCCTGATCGGTCAAAGCTTCACAGACAACACCTAGTCGCATAAAACGCAGTTTCATCTCACGGGCAATCAGACCAGAACTTCCCGTCCCAAAAAAGTAAACTCGTTCAGCATCCTCAATTAACTGAGCTACACGTTCAAGCTGCGCTTCATCGATCAAATCCTGTGTTTGTTCACGTAGGTTGCTGTAGCTTCGAAGCACACGTTTGGTCAAAGGACTATGTTTGTGAGAATGGGTGTCCTGTTTATTGGTCTGGTGCTGGTATTGAAAAACAAATTCTCGATAGCCAGTAAAGCCACATTTTTTTGCAAAACGGGTAAGGGCAGCTTGGGAAACATGCAGTTTTTGAGTAACCTGTTGCGATGATAGATCATCCACAATCGTATCTACCTGCAAGAAATAACGAGCTATTTCCTGCTCTAACTCTGTTAATTCTTCAAAATGAAGATCAATAATAGTTGCGATATCCTGCTTTTTCATGGAGCTCCTTTTCATGAGTCAAACTCTTAAAAGTTGACGATTGCCTGCTTATTAACATCATTATATCATAGAAGATAGGATAACTAAATAAAAAGGCATTTTCAGATAAAAGTCAAAAAATACTTCTCCTTTTCCAAGAGTTTCTCCGTAAAATATGGTACAATGAGAAGTACTGAGCTTCACCAGTTTGCTCTATTATTTTAGCTGAAAATGAAGGTGAAAATCGAAAATTTTTCTAGAAAAGAGTCTTAGTTGTATGAGAAAATTCAATAGCCATTCGATTCCGATTCGGCTTAATTTACTGTTTGCCATTGTCATCCTGCTCTTTATGACCATTATCGGTCGATTGTTATACATGCAGGTACTGAATAAAGATTTCTATGAAGCAAAGTTGGCATCAGCCAGCCAGACCAGGGTGACAACTAGTTCAGCTCGAGGCCAAATCTATGATGCAACAGGGAAACCCTTGGTAGAAAACACACTTAAGCAAGTTGTTTCTTTCACACGAAACAATAAGATGACGGCGGCAGAGTTAAAGGAGACAGCCAAGAAACTTCTCACATATGTGAATGTAACCTCCCCTAATCTGACAGAGCGACAGATTGCAGATTATTACTTGGCGGACCAGGATATTTACAAAAAAACAGTCGAGGATCTGCCAAGTGACAAACGTCTAGATTCAGATGGAAATCGCTTATCTGAAGCGACTCTCTACAATAATGCGGTTGAAAGTATTGACGTGAGTCAACTCAATTATACAGATGACCAGAAAAAGGAAATCTATCTCTTTAGTCAGCTCAATGCTGTTGAAAATTTTGCAACGGGCACCATTTCTACAGATGCCTTGGATGATACTCAGGTCGCTCTCGTCGCATCAGCATCCAAGGAATTACCAGGGATCAGCATTTCAACTTCATGGGACCGAAAAGTACTAGACACATCTCTATCGTCTATCGTCGGTAGTGTTTCAAATGAGAAGTCCGGTCTTCCAGCTGAGGAAGTTGACGCTTATCTCAAGAAAGGCTACTCTCTCAATGACCGAGTGGGAACTTCTTATCTTGAAAAGCAATATGAAGATGTCCTCCAAGGCAAACGCTCCGTCAAGGAAATCCACCTCGACAAACACGGAAATATGGAAAGTGTGGAGAATGTCGAGGAAGGAAGCAAAGGAAACAATATCAAACTAACGATTGACCTAGCTTTCCAAAATGGAGTGGATGACCTGCTTAAGAGCTACTTCAACTCCGAGTTGAGTAATGGTGGCGCTAAATATTCGGAAGGGGTCTACGCAGTCGCTCTCAATCCTAAAACAGGTGCAGTTCTAGCCATGTCTGGTATCAAGCATGATGTTGAATCAGGCAAACTGAGCTCAGACTCCCTAGGCACAGTCACTAACGTCTTTGTGCCAGGTTCTGTTGTCAAGGCGGCAACCATCAGCTCTGGCTGGGAAAATGGAGTTTTGTCAGGCAATCAAACCTTGACAGACCAGCCGATTGTTTTCCAAGGTTCAGCTCCCATCAATTCATGGTACACTTTGTCCTATGGTTCTTTCCCTATTACAGCGGTTGAAGCCTTGGAATATTCTTCAAATACATACATGGTGCAAACAGCTCTGGGAATAATGGGACAGACCTATAAACCCAATATGATGGTAGCAACGAGTCAATTAGATACAGCTATGGGCAAATTGCGATCAACCTTTGGGGAATATGGACTCGGAGCTTCAACAGGGATTGATCTTCCAGATGAATCAACAGGATTTATACCAAAAGAATTTGATTTGGCCAACTATCTAAATAATGCTTTTGGTCAGTTTGACAACTACACACCTATGCAGTTAGCCCAGTATGTCGCGACCATTGCAAACAATGGCGTACGTTTGGCTCCTCACATCGTTGAAGGGGTTTATGGAAACAATGACCAAGGTGGCTTAGGTAGTCTAGTTCAAGAAACAGCTACCAAGGAAATGAACAAGGTTAATATCTCAGAAGCAGATATGGCTATCTTGCAACAAGGTTTCTATCAAGTTTCTCATGGAACGAGCGCTCTGACAACTGGTCGTGCCTTTTCAAATGGCGCAGCCGTTTCCATCAGCGGGAAAACGGGTACTGCCGAAAGTTACGTTAATGGCGGTCAAAAAGCCAATAATACCAACGCAGTCGCCTATGCACCAACCGAAAATCCTCAAATCGCAGTCGCAGTCGTCTTTCCTCATAACACCAACCTTACAAACGGTGTCGGACCTTCGATTGCACGCGATATTATCAATCTCTATAACCAACACCATCCAATGAATTAGAAAGGAACTTATGCTGTATCCAACACCTATTGCCAAGCTGATTGATAGCTATTCAAAGTTACCAGGTATCGGGATCAAAACGGCTACCCGTCTAGCCTTCTATACTATTGGAATGTCTGATGACGATGTCAATGAATTTGCCAAAAATCTCTTATCTGCTAAACGGGAATTGACCTATTGTTCCATTTGCGGTCGCTTGACCGATGATGACCCTTGCTCGATCTGTACAGATCCAACTCGAGACCAGACAACAATCTTAGTGCTAGAAGATAGTCGCGATGTTGCAGCTATGGAAAACATCCAAGAATACCACGGACTCTATCATGTCTTGCACGGCCTCATTTCTCCTATGAATGGCATCAGTCCAGACGATATCAATCTCAAGAGTCTTATGACCCGTCTCATGGATAGTGAGATTTCAGAGGTGATTGTGGCAACCAATGCGACAGCAGATGGGGAAGCGACATCTATGTATCTCTCTCGTCTCCTCAAACCAGCTGGTATCAAGGTCACTCGTCTAGCACGAGGCCTGGCCGTGGGAGCAGATATCGAGTATGCGGATGAAGTCACACTCTTACGAGCTATTGAAAATCGAACAGAGTTGTAGGAGTAAACAAATTTACGAACTCAATTCATTTATACAAGAACGGGGAGACCGAGTTTGTCGTTATCGGTCTCTTTTTATATTTCTTTACTACTAGTACCATGTTCAAGTTTCAAAAAAGAAGCAAATATGATATACTAAGGTGCGAGTATTCTATTAGAAAATAGGACAGTAATATGAAACAAACAATTATTCTTTTATACGGTGGGCGGAGTGCAGAGCGTGAAGTCTCTGTCCTTTCAGCTGAAAGTGTTATGCGTGCGGTCAACTACGACCGTTTCACAGTCAAGACTTTCTTCATCAGCCAGTCAGGTGACTTTATCAAAACGCAAGAATTTAGCCAGACTCCAGGTCAAGAGGAACGTCTCATGACCAATGCGACTATTGACTGGGATAAGAAAATTGCGCCAAGTGCCATCTACAAAGAAGGTGCTGTGGTCTTTCCGGTTCTGCATGGACCGATGGGAGAAGATGGCTCTGTTCAAGGATTTTTAGAAATTTTGAAAATGCCTTATGTCGGCTGTAATATTTTGTCATCCAGCCTTGCTATGGACAAAATCACGACTAAGCGTGTTTTAGAATCAGTAGGAATTGCTCAAGTTCCTTATGTGGCCATCGTTGAAGGCGATGATGTGACCTCTAAAATCGCTGAAGTTGAGGAAAAGTTGACTTATCCAGTCTTTACTAAGCCATCAAACATGGGTTCTAGTGTCGGTATTTCTAAGTCTGAAAATCAAGAGGAACTCCGTCAAGCATTGAAACTTGCCTTCCAATATGACAGCCGTGTCTTGGTTGAGCAAGGAGTAAATGCCCGTGAAATCGAGATTGGTCTCTTGGGCAACTACGATGTCAGGAGCACTTTGCCAGGTGAAGTGGTCAAGGATGTTGCCTTTTATGACTATGATGCCAAATATATCGATAACAAGATTACCATGGACATCCCAGCCAAGATTAGTGATGATGTGGTAGCTGTCATGCGTCAAAATGCAGAAACTGCCTTCCGTGCGATTGGTGGACTAGGTCTATCTCGTTGTGATTTTTTCTATACAGATAAGGGCGAGATTTTCCTAAACGAGCTTAATACCATGCCAGGTTTTACCCAGTGGTCTATGTATCCACTGCTATGGGACAATATGGGAATCAGCTACCCAGAACTAATTGAGCGTTTGGTTGACCTTGCAAAGGAAAGCTTTGACAAGCGCGAAGCCCATTTGCTATAAAAATGAAAGAGAGGGTAGGAGTCAGAACCATCACTGCTAGGTGATTAGAGTTCTCGGACTTCAACCCTTTTTAAAGGAGTAGAAATGAAATTAACAATCCGTGAAGTCGCCCAAGCTGTTGGAGCTAAAAATGATGTTAGTCTCTTTGCAGATGTTCAGTTAGAAAAGGCTGAGTTTGACAGTCGTTTAATCACTGCTGGAGATTTGTTTGTTCCGCTCAAGGGTGCGCGTGATGGTCACGACTTTATCGAAACAGCTTTTGAAAATGGTGCAGTAGTAACCTTATCCGAGAAAAAGGTTGCAAATCATCCCTACATTCTAGTAGACGATGTCTTGACTGCTTTTCAAACTCTCGCAGCCTACTATCTTGAAAAAACAGCGGTTGATGTCTTTGCTGTTACGGGTTCAAATGGCAAGACAACGACCAAGGATATGTTGGCGCACTTACTGTCAACAACCTACAAGACCTACAAAACTCAAGGCAATTACAATAACGAGATTGGCCTTCCCTACACAGTTCTCCATATGCCTGAGGGGACAGAAAAGTTGGTCTTGGAGATGGGGCAGGATCACTTGGGGGATATCCATTTCTTGTCTGAATTGGCTCATCCAAAGACAGCCATCGTGACCTTGGTTGGAGAAGCCCATTTGGCCTTTTTCAAAGACCGTTCGGAGATTGCTAAGGGAAAAATGCAAATTGCAGACGGTATGGCTTCAGGTTCTTTGCTTTTGACACCAGCCGACTCCATTGTAGAGGACTATTTGCCCGCTGATAAAAAGTTGGTTCGTTTTGGGCAAGGAGCAGAGCTGGAAATCACAGGCTTAGTTGAGCGCAAGGACAGTCTGACTTTTAAGGCTAATTTCTTGGAGCAAGCCCTTGATTTGCCGGTGACTGGCAAGTACAATGCCACCAATGCTATGATTGCTGCTTATGTGGCTCTACAAGAAGGAGTTTCAGAGGAGCAAATTCGTCAAGCCTTTCAGAACCTAGAATTGACCCGTAATCGTACTGAGTGGAAGAAAGCAGCCAATGGAGCAGATATTCTGTCTGACGTATACAATGCCAATCCAACTGCTATGAAGTTGATTTTGGAGACATTCTCTGCCATCCCAGCCAACAAAGGAGGTAAGAAAATTGCGGTCTTGGCAGACATGAAGGAACTTGGTGACCAATCTGTTCAGCTCCATAACCAGATGATTTTGAGTCTTTCCCCAGATGTGCTTGATACGGTTATTTTCTACGGGGAAGACATTGCTGAATTGGCCCAACTTGCCAGTCAAATGTTCCCAATCGGTCATGTATTCTACTTTAAGAAAACTGCGAGCGAAGATCAATTTGAAGACCTTGTCAAGCAGGTCAAGGAAAGCCTCGGTGCCAATGACCAAATTCTGCTCAAAGGCTCGAACTCTATGAATCTAGCTAAGTTGGTAGAAAGTTTAGAAAATGAATGCAAGTGATTTTACCAAGTATCTGCAAAGAATGCTAGCTATTACGGATACTGGATTAACCTTTACAAAAGATCCTTTTGACTGTGAGCGATACGAGGACTTGCGAAGTTTGTTTAGCGAAATGTTGAATCAGGTATCAGACCTCGATGCAGAAGAAGTGGCAGAAGTCTTGAAACCAACTTCCGCTTACGCGACTCCTCTGATGGACGTCCGTGCTTGGATTGTTGAGGATGAAAAAGTCTGTTTAGTTAGAGGAAAAGGAGAGGATAGTTGGGCTTTGCCAGGTGGATTTGGTGAAGTCGGCTATTCTCCAACTGAAAATATTCTCAAGGAAATTGAAGAAGAAACCGGTTTTACAGCAAAAGCTGAAAGGTTACTTGCAGTTTTTGATACCAATCGTTTCCAACTACAGAGCAAACAATATGCAAAGTTTGTGTTTGAATGCCAACTTTTTGACGGACAATTTCAAGAGAATCAAGAAATTGCCGACCTTCAATTTTTTGCCATTAACCAACTGCCAGTCTTATCTGAAAAACGCATTACCAAGGAGCAGATGGAGATTCTTTGGCAGGTTTATCAGGGACAAAGAGAGCAATATATTGATTAGGTTATGCTAGAGAAGTCTGCAAATCAAAAAAGGGTGTCTGCAAGGTGCATTTCTGCGAGACAAATGATATAATAGGTTGCGAATTTAAGTCGCAAGTATTCTATGCATGGTATAGAATCAAGCTTTTTCAAAAAAATTAAAAAGGTCGAGCAGTGACTTTTCTACTGCTCTGGCTAGATGAACGAGGAATAGAATATGAATTTGTGGGAACAATTATTTACCACACAGATATCAGAACCGCCCCAGTTTGAACTCCACTGGTATATTGGTTTGTTATGTTTATTGGCTCTTACTTTCTATGCTTCTTATCGCTTTCGCGACAAAGTGACTTACCAGCGCTTTATTCAGATCCTTCAGTCTCTTCAACTGATTGTTCTGTATAGCTGGTATTGGGGGAATCAAATGCCCTTATCAGAAAGTTTGCCCTTCTATCATTGTCGTATCGCCATGTTTGTCATGCTCTTGATTCCAGGGACTTCCAAGTACAAGCAATACTTTGCCCTTCTAGGAACCTTTGGAGCAACAGCAGCTCTGGCTTACCCACTCTTTGACCCTTATCCGTTTCCGCATGTGACCATCCTGTCCTTTATCATCGGGCACGTGGCACTTTTGGGGAATGCGCTCCTATACTTGTTTAAGAATTATGAAGCTTCCCTGCTCAATTTGAAAAATGTGACAGTGATTACATTTTCTCTAAATGCCTTGATAGGAATTGTCAACTTGGTTGTAGGTGGAGATTATGGATTTTTAAATAAACCACCACTAGTGGGAAATCACGGACAATTGGCGAACTACCTCATCGTGTCCAGTGTGTTGGTAGCAGCAATCAGCTTGACTGCAAAAGTAGTAGAGGTCTTTTTGCAACAAAGAGCAGAAAAAATTATTCAAGAGAAAGCTTAAAAAGGCCTTCTCTTTTTTTGATTAAATATGCAAAATATAGCTGTAAGGATATAAAAATAATGATTGCTCCTGAGAAAATTGTTTAAAAGACTTTTACAAAAAACCTAGAGGAAATTTATGAAAAACTAAGCACGATTGGATTTTTTGTGTTATAATATTTTGTGAATAGCTGTGTCCGTCACAGTTATTGAAAATAGAAGTGAGAAACTTGGAAGACAGAGAGGATGCAATGTAATGACTAGAGATGGTTTTTTTACAGGCTTAGATATCGGAACTAGCTCCATCAAAGTGCTGGTTGCCGAACATAGAGATGGTGAAGTAAATGTAATTGGCGTTAGCAATGCCAAGAGTAAAGGTGTCAAAGACGGGATTATCGTTGATATTGAGGCTGCTGCTTCAGCAATTAAATCCGCAATTTCCCAAGCAGAAGAGAAGGCAGGAATTTCAATCAAGTCTGTCAATGTTGGTTTACCAGCAAACCTCTTGCAGGTTGAACCAACTCAAGGAATGATTCCTGTAACATCAGATACAAAAGAAATTACAGATCAAGACGTAGAGAATGTTGTCAAATCGGCTTTGACAAAGAGCATGACGCCTGATCGTGAAGTGATTACGTTCATTCCAGAAGAATTTATCGTAGATGGCTTCCAAGGTATTCGTGACCCTCGTGGCATGATGGGGGTGCGTTTGGAAATGCGTGGTTTACTTTACACAGGACCTCGTACCATTCTTCATAACCTTCGTAAAACCGTGGAGCGTGTGGGAATCCATGTTGACAACGTCATCATCTCACCATTAGCGATTGTCAATTCAGTTCTCAATGAGGGAGAACGTGAGTTTGGCGCGACAGTGATTGATATGGGTGGTGGGCAGACTACAGTTGCAACTATTCGCAATCAAGAATTGCAATTTACAAATATCTACCAAGAAGGTGGAGAATATGTTACTAAAGACATTTCCAAAGTCTTAAAAACTTCCCAAAAAATCGCAGAAAGTTTGAAACTAAACTATGGTGAAGCTTATGTTCCACTAGCAAGTAACGAGACTTTCCAAGTAGAAGTCATTGGTGAAGTAGAGCCTGTTGAAGTGACAGAAAGCTACTTGGCAGAAATTATTTCAGCACGTATCAAACATATTTTTGATCAAATTAAACAGGAGTTAGACAGAAGACACTTGTTGGATCTGCCGGGTGGTATCGTTCTGATCGGCGGAAATGCGATTTTACCAGGAGTTGTCGAATTGGCGCAAGAAGTGTTCGGTGTTCGAGTGAAACTCTATGTGCCAAATCAAGTGGGAATTCGCAACCCTGCTTTTGCACATGTAATCAGCTTGTCTGAGTTTGCAGGTAAATTGACAGAAGTGAATCTTCTGGCTCAAAAGGCAGTCAGAGGAGATGAATTCCTTCGTCAAAAACCAATTAATTTTGGTGTTTCAAATCAAAGTGTGACACCGATTATACAAACAACTCCAGTGCAACCAGCTACTGCAGCAACTGAAATCACACCTGACAGTGGCCTTGCTCCAAGAGACGAATTCCAAGTAAGTTCTCAAGATAAACCGAAATTAACAGACCGTTTCCGCAGCTTGATCGGAAGCATGTTTGATGAATAAAAGAGGAAAAGAAATTATGACATTTTCATTTGATACAGCAGCTGCTCAAGGTGCAGTTATTAAAGTAATTGGTGTCGGTGGAGGCGGTGGTAATGCTATTAACCGCATGATCGACGAAGGTGTTTCAGGCGTAGAATTCATTGCAGCGAACACAGACGTACAAGCCTTAAGTAGTACAAAAGCTGAAACAGTTATCCAACTCGGACCAAAGTTGACTCGTGGTTTGGGTGCTGGAGGTCGACCTGAGGTTGGTCGTAAGGCTGCTGAAGAAAGCGAAGAAGCATTGACAGCAGCGATCAGCGGGGCAGACATGGTTTTCATCACTGCTGGTATGGGTGGAGGATCTGGAACAGGTGCTGCCCCAGTTATTGCCCGCATTGCAAAAGATCTTGGAGCTCTTACAGTTGGTGTTGTGACACGTCCTTTCGGATTTGAAGGAAGCAAACGTGGTCAGTACGCTGTAGAAGGAATCAACGAACTTCGCGAGCATGTTGATACTCTATTGATTATCTCAAACAACAACTTGCTAGAGATTGTTGACAAGAAAACACCACTTCTTGAAGCTCTTAGCGAGGCAGATAACGTCCTTCGCCAAGGTGTTCAAGGGATTACAGACTTGATTACCAACCCAGGTTTGATCAACCTTGACTTTGCTGACGTGAAAACGGTTATGGCAAACAAAGGGAATGCCCTCATGGGTATCGGTATTGGCAGTGGAGAAGAGCGTGTCGTTGAAGCGGCTCGTAAAGCGATTTACTCACCACTTCTTGAAACAACCATTGACGGTGCTGAAGATGTCATTGTCAACGTTACTGGTGGTCTTGATTTGACCTTGATTGAAGCGGAAGAAGCTTCAGAAATCGTCAACCAAGCAGCTGGTCAAGGAGTGAATATCTGGCTTGGAACATCAATCGACGAAAGCATGAAAGATGAAATCCGTGTAACAGTTGTAGCGACTGGTGTTCGTCAAGAACGTGTAGAAAAAGTTGTTGGTTCTCCAGTAAAACAAGCAGCTCGTCGTGAAGCCTCAAGACAACCGCACCCTCAAAATTTTGATCGTCATTTTGACCTGGAAGATACAGCAGAATTACCAAAACAAAGCCAACGACGCTTTGAAACAAGTCAATCTTCTGCTTTTGGTGATTGGGACTTGCGTCGTGAATCAATCGTTCGTCAAACTGATTCAGTCGTATCACCTGTAGAACGTTTCGAAGCACCGACTTATCAGGACGAAGATGAGTTGGACACACCTCCATTCTTCAAGAATCGTTAATCAATGGATTTGAAAAAAAATACAGAGTTCGTTATTCAGCAGGTCGCTGAAGCTAGCCGAGAAGCCAATCGTGATCCAGCTTCTGTTTCAATTATTGCAGTGACGAAATATGTGGACGTAAAAACAGCGGAAGCCTTGCTTCCCCTGGGTGTTCATCATATTGGTGAAAATCGTGTTGATAAATTTTTAGAAAAATATCAGACGTTAAAAGAATTCCCTGTCACTTGGCATTTGATTGGAACGCTACAAAGACGGAAGGTCAAAGAAGTAATCCCTTTTGTGGATTACTTTCATGCTTTAGATTCCTTAAAATTGGCACAGGAGATTCAAAAGAGGACAGATCATGTTATCAAGTGTTTCCTACAGGTCAATATTTCAGGAGAAGAAAGCAAGCACGGTTTTTCAAAAGAAGAATTACTAGAACTTTTGCCGAACTTGGCTCAGCTAGATCAGATTGAGTATGTTGGTTTGATGACCATGGCTCCTTTTGAGGCAGATTCTGATGAATTGAAACAAATTTTCAAGAAAACTCAGGAACTGCAAGCAGAAATTAGGGAAAAACAAATTCCTAATATGCCGATGACAGAGTTGAGCATGGGCATGAGTCGTGACTATAAGGAAGCGATTCAATTTGGTTCGACCTTTGTTCGAATTGGCACAGCATTTTTTAAATAGGAGAGATCTATGTCTTTAAAAGATAGATTTGATAAATTTATAGATTATTTTACAGAAGATGGGGAAGAAACAACTGCGACTTATCAACCTCAGGATGAACAGATGATTGCTTCATCGAGTAGTTCAGCTTCTAAAGAACTGCCAGCGCAGTTTCAATCAACCACTTCAAAAGATGCCAACATCACTCGCTTACATGCTCGTCAACAAGAATTGGCTATGCAAAGTCATCGTACAGATGAAAAAGTAACGATTGATGTTCGTTATCCTAGAAAATATGAGGATGCAACAGAGATTGTGGATTTATTGGCTGGAAATGAAAGTATCTTGATTGACTTCCAGTACATGACAGAGGTTCAGGCTCGTCGTTGTCTAGACTATCTGGACGGTGCCCGTCATGTTTTGGCAGGTAATCTGAAAAAAGTTGCGAGTACAATGTATTTGTTGACACCAGTCAATGTGGTTGTGAATATTGAAGATATCAAGTTGCCTGATGATTCTCAAAGTGCAGAATTTGGTTTTGATATTAAACGAAGTAGAGCGAAATAATGATTTTTCTAATTCGTCTGATCCAAAATGCAGTGAATATCTATTCCCTGCTTTTGTTAATCTATGCACTCCTCTCTTGGTTTCCAAATTCTTACGGTAGTTCACTAGAACGTTTACTGGAAAAGCTTGTTAGACCGATTGTTGATCCACTTCGCCGTTTACCTTTACAATTTGGAGGTTTGGATTTATCCATTTGGCTGGCAATCTTAATCGTCCGTTTTTTGGGTGACAGCTTGATTCGTTTCTTGTTGATAATATGATGACAAATAAAGCGATTTACCAGCACTTTTCCCTTGCTGATGCTCCCTTTATTGATAAGGGATTAGAGTGGATCAAGCGGGTGGAAGATACTTATACTCCTGTCCTCACTGCTTTTGTCAACCCGCATCAGGAACATATATTGAGGGTTTTGGCTGGGACCTATGGACTGGGCTGTGTGAGTAGCGGAGAATATATCCATACGGAATTTGTCCGTGTCCTTCTGTATCTGGACTATTTCAGTCCGACACTGTCAGATTTTGAAATGGCATTGCTAGAGATCCGTTATCCAAGTAGATTTGAACAGCTAACACATGCAAAGATTTTGGGGACAATCATCAATCAACTAGGAATTGATCGTAAGCTCTTTGGTGATATCTTGGTAGATGAAAAGAGAGCACAGATCTTTGTAAATCGTGATTTTATCCCTCTGTTTCAGGATGGGATACAAAAGATTGCCAGACTACCTGTGTCGCTGGAGGAATGTCCTTTCACCGATAAAATTATATCTGAGATCAATTATCAAGAACAAGAGATTTTGATTTCCAGTTTTCGTTTGGATGCCCTCTTATCAAGTGCCTTGAAATTATCCAGAAAGCAGGCTAGTCAACTCATAGAGAAAAAATCTGTTCAGGTAAACTACCACCCCATTGAAAAATTAGATTATCTAGTAGCTGTAGGGGATTTGATTAGTGTGAGAAAGTTTGGTCGTCTGAAGATTGTCAAAGAAAATGGGCAAACTAAAAGGGATAAGATAAAACTGACTATCCAATTATTATTAAGTAAGTGAGGAAAAGTATGCCAATTACATCATTAGAAATTAAAGATAAAACCTTTTCTACGAAATTCAGAGGGTTTGATCCAGAAGAAGTAGATGAATTTCTTGATATTGTTGTTCGTGATTACGAGGACTTAGTTCGCAATAATCACGAAATGGAAAGACACATTAGAAGTTTAGAAGAGCGCTTGTCTTACTTTGATGAGATGAAGGATTCGTTGAGCCAGTCTGTTTTGATTGCTCAAGATACGGCTGAACGTGTAAAGCAAGCTGCTCAAGAGCGCTCAAACAATATTATTCAACAGGCTGAGCAAGATGCCCAGCGCCTCCTTGAAGAGGCAAAATACAAGGCTAATGAAATCCTACGTCAGGCAACAGATAATGCTAAGAAAGTAGCTGTTGAGACAGAGGAATTGAAAAACAAAAGCCGTGTATTTCATCAACGTCTCAAATCTACGATTGAGAGCCAGTTGGCAATTGTCGAATCTTCAGATTGGGAAGACATTCTTCGTCCGACTGCGACTTATCTCCAAACAAGTGATGAAGCCTTTAAGGAAGTTGTAGGAGAGGTCTTGGGAGAAGCTGTTCCTTCGCAACCAGAAGAAGAGCCGATTGATGTGACTCGCCAATTTTCACCTGAAGAAATGGCTGAGTTACAAGCCCGCATCGAAGCAGGTAACAAAGAATTGGCTGAGTTTGAAGCCCAGCAAGTTAACAATCAAGTGGAAAATCATGGCCTAGACATTGATATGCTTGTAGAAGAGATACAGTCTCATTCAGTTGAGTCACAACATGAGGATTCAGAAATCGTGACAGAGTATTTCTCAGTATCACCATCAGCAACTGGAACTGCTTCTTCAATTACTGGACATGAAGCACAACAAGAATCCGTTACAATATTATAAGAAATAAATGTGAGAACAAGATCTGACCAACCATATTTCCAGCGAGTAGGAGACGGTGTGAGTCCTGCAATCCCTAGTGGTGAGATTATCCTCTCAAGTAATTCAGTCTGAAATTAGTAAGACTGGACGTTTCCCACGTTACGGGACAAGAGGGGAAAAGACAAAGTCTTTTTCCGAACAAAGGTGGTACCACGATTTTCGTCCTTTTTAGCGATTCGTGGTTTTTAATTTGTCTATATAATAAAGGAGATATAATGAAACTCAAAGATACCCTAAATCTTGGAAAAACTGAATTTCCAATGCGTGCTGGACTTCCTACTAAAGAACCACTATGGCAAAAAGAGTGGGACGAAGCGAAACTTTACCAACGTCGTCAAGAATTGAACCAAGGAAAACCGCATTTCACCTTGCATGATGGACCTCCATATGCAAACGGAAATATCCACGTTGGGCACGCCATGAACAAGATTTCTAAAGATATTATTGTTCGTTCGAAATCGATGTCAGGATTTTATGCGCCTTATATTCCAGGTTGGGATACACATGGTCTGCCAATCGAGCAAGTATTGGCAAAACAAGGTGTCAAACGCAAAGAAATGGACTTGGTTGAGTACTTGAAACTTTGCCGTGAGTATGCTCTTTCTCAAGTAGATAAACAACGAGAAGACTTTAAACGTTTGGGTGTTTCTGGTGACTGGGAAAATCCTTATGTGACCTTGACTCCAGACTATGAAGCGGCTCAAATCCGTGTCTTTGGTGAAATGGCTAAGAAAGGCTACATCTACCGTGGTGCCAAGCCGGTTTACTGGTCATGGTCTTCTGAGTCAGCCCTTGCGGAAGCGGAAATTGAATACCATGACTTGCTTTCAACTTCCCTTTACTATGCTAACCGCGTCAAAGACGGAAAAGGTGTCCTAGATACAGACACTTACATCGTAGTTTGGACAACTACTCCATTTACCATTACAGCTTCTCGTGGTTTGACTGTTGGAGCTGATATTGATTACGTAGTCGTACAACCTGCTGGTGAGACTCGTAAGTTTGTGGTTGCTTCAGAATTGTTGACTAGTTTGTCTGAAAAATTTGGCTGGGCTGATGTTCAGGTCTTGGCAACCTACCGTGGTCAAGAATTGAATCACATCGTAACAGTCCACCCATGGGATACGGCTGTAGATGAGTTGGTAATCCTTGGTGACCACGTTACGACTGACTCTGGTACTGGTATTGTCCATACAGCCCCTGGTTTTGGTGAGGACGACTACAATGTTGGTGTTGCCAACGGCCTTGAAGTTGCTGTAACAGTTAACGAACGCGGTATTATGATGGAAAATGCTGGCCCTGACTTTGCGGGTCAATTCTATGACAAGGTTGTGCCGACTGTTATCGAAAAACTGGGTGATTTACTCCTTGCTCAAGAAGAAATCTCTCACTCCTATCCATTTGACTGGCGTACCAAGAAACCAATCATCTGGCGTGCAGTGCCACAATGGTTTGCTTCTGTATCAAAATTCCGCCAAGAAATCTTGGATGAAATTGAAAAAGTGAAGTTCCACTCAGAATGGGGGAAAGTGCGTCTTTACAACATGATCCGTGACCGTGGTGACTGGGTCATCTCTCGTCAACGTGCTTGGGGAGTTCCCCTTCCTATCTTCTACGCTGAAGACGGAACACCAATCATGACAGCTGAAACCATTGAACATGTGGCCCAACTTTTTGAAGACCACGGCTCACTTATCTGGTGGGAACGTGATGCTAAAGACCTCTTGCCAGAAGGATTTACCCATCCAGGTTCACCAAATGGGGAATTCAAGAAAGAAACAGATATCATGGACGTTTGGTTTGACTCAGGTTCATCATGGAACGGAGTTGTGGTAAACCGTCCAGAACTCAAATATCCAGCAGACCTCTACCTTGAAGGTTCTGACCAATACCGTGGTTGGTTCAACTCATCACTTATCACATCAGTTGCCAACCATGGCGTAGCGCCTTACAAACAAATCTTGTCGCAAGGTTTTGCCCTTGACGGTAAAGGTGAGAAGATGTCTAAATCTCTTGGAAATACCATTGCTCCAAGCGATGTTGAAAAACAATTTGGCGCGGAAATCCTACGTCTCTGGGTGACAAGTGTAGATTCAAGCAACGACGTTCGTATCTCTATGGACATCTTGAGCCAAGTTTCTGAAACCTACCGTAAGATCCGTAACACTCTTCGTTTCTTGATCGCCAATACATCTGACTTTAACCCGACTGTGGATGCTGTAGCTTATGAAGAACTTCGTTCCGTTGATAAGTATATGACTATTCGCTTTAACCAGCTTGTGAAAACGATTCGTGATGCTTATGCAAACTTTGAATTCTTGACAATTTACAAGGCCTTGGTGAACTTTATCAACGTTGATTTGTCAGCCTTCTACCTTGATTTTGCCAAAGACGTTGTTTACATCGAAGGTGCAAAATCACTGGAACGTCGTCAAATGCAGACGGTCTTCTATGACATTCTTGTGAAAATCACGAAACTCTTGACACCAATCCTTCCTCACACTGCGGAAGAAATCTGGTCATATTTAGAGTTTGAAGCAGAAGACTTTGTTCAATTGTCAGAATTACCAGAAGCGGAAACTTTTACCAACCAAGAAGAAATCTTGGATACATGGTCAGCCTTCATGGACTTCCGTGGACAAGCTCAAAAAGCCTTGGAAGAAGCTCGTAATGCAAAAGTTATTGGTAAATCACTCGAAGCCCATCTAACAGTTTATCCAAATGAAGTGGTGAAAACTTTGCTCGAAGCAGTAAACAGCAATGTAGCCCAACTTTTAATCGTGTCTGAATTGACTATCGCAGAAGGTGTAGCTCCAGAAAGTGCAGTTAGCTTTGAGGATGTAGCTTTCACAGTTGAACGTGCTGCAGGTGAAGTATGTGACCGTTGCCGTCGTATCGATCCAACAACTGCAGAACGTAGCTACCACGCAGTCATCTGTGACCACTGTGCAAGCATCGTAGAAGAAAACTTTGCGGATGCAGTCGCAGAAGGATTTGAAGCGAAATAATCAGAAAGAGACTGAGAAAAGTCGCTAAAATCATAAAAACGCATAATATCAAGAGCTCAAGTACCTTGATATTATGCGTTTTATCATGGAAAAATTTACTAGTCTATTTCCTCAAATGAAGTTTTTCCTAGCCTGTCCGTGTAGATAATTAAAATAAACAACTATTCAGTTTTCTCATAATTTTAGATTTCTAATAATTATCAAGAGACTATAGAACTTAAAATTATTTTTGAAAATCAATATTTATTATAAAATTTTATAAGACTGTTTAATTTTTAGAAAAATTATGATAGAATAAAACCTATAAAAATTTTAAGGAGATTATTATGAAAACAAATACACTTGCTCGTGTCAATGCTATTTTTGGTCTTATTTCAGGAATTGTATTGCTTTTAGCGCCAGCTATCATGTTTATGATGGCTGTTGGAGCTGCTGCGGCAACTGAAGATGCAGATGTAGCAGTTGGGACATTGACAGGGCTCTCAATTATTTTGTTATTGGTTAAAATTGCTGTTTTAGTACTGGGGATTGTGGCTATTGTTTATTATAAAGATGATGAACGTGTTACGAATGCACCTTCTGTTTTGCTCATTGTAGGTGGTGCGGTCGGCTTGATTCCATTGTTGGGATGGGTAGGTGGAATTCTAACCATTATTGGTGGTTCACTTTACTTTGGAACATTGAAAAAATTTGTAATTGAAGAGTAGTAGTTTTCCAATTATTTGGGTGGGAATATTTCATCCTCCATCGAGAACAATTATGATAGTGTGATAAAGAGAAGGCTGAAAAGCACTTCTCTTTTTCGTTGATTTTCACTAGCTTTTTTGTGAAAAATTGTGTAAAATGGAATAGATAAACGAGGACAACCTCGAAAAATAAAAGGAGAATCCATCTAATGGTAAAATTGGTTTTTGCTCGCCACGGTGAGTCTGAATGGAACAAAGCTAACCTTTTCACTGGTTGGGCTGATGTTGATTTGTCTGAAAAAGGAACACAACAAGCGATTGACGCTGGTAAATTGATCAAAGAAGCTGGTATCGAATTTGACCAAGCTTACACTTCAGTATTGAAACGTGCGATCAAAACAACAAACTTGGCTCTTGAAGCTGCTGACCAACTTTGGGTTCCAGTTGAAAAATCATGGCGCTTGAACGAACGTCACTACGGTGGTTTGACTGGTAAAAACAAGGCTGAAGCTGCTGAACAATTTGGTGATGAGCAAGTACACATCTGGCGTCGTTCATACGATGTGTTGCCTCCAAACATGGATCGTGACGATGAGCACTCAGCTCACACTGACCGTCGTTACGCTTCACTTGACGACTCAGTCATTCCAGATGCTGAAAACTTGAAAGTGACTTTGGAACGTGCCCTTCCATTCTGGGAAGACAAAATCGCTCCAGCACTTAAAGATGGTAAAAACGTATTCGTAGGAGCTCACGGTAACTCAATCCGTGCCCTTGTAAAACACATCAAACGCTTGTCAGATGACGAAATCATGGACGTGGAAATCCCTAACTTCCCACCATTGGTATTCGAATTTGACGAAAAATTGAACGTGGTTTCTGAATACTACCTTGGAAAATAATCTATAAACAGAAAGCTTAGGATTCCTAGGCTTTTTTGTATCTAAGTTAAAAATAAAGGCAACTTAGCTAATTGAAAAAGTATAAAATGAGAGGAAACAGTTTATGCTGTAGCAGGTTGGATGAATTAAGTTTCTTTTAATTCGTAGCTCCAGTGTTCGTAGTTATAGGTTGATAAAATTATATCAGTGATTTCTTCTGGTTCTTCTTGAGCTCCCCCAGCAATCCAAAGAGAAATAATTCCCTCAACGCTAGATAGGAAGATTTCCAAGGCGTATTTCTGAGGGATGTGAAAGTTCTCCTCTAAAAAACGCTGGGTAGCAGTCTCTTGCTTGTCACTCAGAATAATAGTGGTTATGTACTCCCGAATAGCCTCTCGAAAGTCAATATAATGGCTTTTGGTCAGGGCGTTGATAAGACGCTCATTAGCACGCAGTATATGAAATTTTGCTATCATTAACTTTTGGGGATATTCGTTCTCCGCTTCAAACAAGCTATAACTAGAAAGTTGGGAAATAATTTCGCTTTTGAGACTATCAACCATCTGATACTTATCTTGGTAGTGGAGGTAGAAGGTGCCGCGATTAATCCCTGCCCGTTTACAGAGCTTACTGATAGAGATATTATCAAATCTTTCCTCTGATAGCAGCTGGATTAAGGCTTCTTTGATGTCTTCTTTAGTAGTAGTTTTTCGTTTCTGGGCCATTTTTCTTCCTTTTTGCTTAAATCAACACTTTGTTGATTTTTGATTATTGATTTTTATCTAAGCTCATTATATAATATCTGTGATTTGGAATCAACACCTTGTTCATTTAAGAAAACGAGTTTTGAAAAGGAGATAAACGATATGGCTTACATTGAATTGAAACACAGCTACAAGCGTTACCGAGTTGGGGATACGGAGATTGTGGCCAATAGTGATGTGAATTTTGAGATTGAAAAGGGAGAGCTGGTTATTATTCTTGGTGCTTCTGGTGCTGGAAAGTCAACGGTTCTTAACCTCCTTGGGGGAATGGATACCAATGATGAGGGGGAGATTTGGATTGATGGTGCCAATATCGCCGACTACAATTCCCACCAACGAACAAACTATCGTCGAGATGATGTGGGCTTTGTTTTTCAGTTTTACAATCTAGTCTCCAATCTGACAGCCAAGGAAAACGTGGAGTTGGCCTCAGAAATTGTAGCGGATGCCTTGGATCCAGAGGAGGTGCTCAAAGATGTGGGACTAGATCATCGCCTCAATAACTTTCCAGCCCAGCTTTCTGGAGGGGAGCAACAACGAGTTTCCATCGCACGCGCAGTAGCCAAAAATCCTAAAATTCTTCTCTGTGATGAGCCGACAGGTGCCTTGGATTATCAGACGGGGAAGCAAGTCTTGAAGATTCTCCAAGACATGTCTCGTCAAAAGGAGGCAACAGTGATTATCGTGACCCACAATAGCGCGCTAGCTCCTATTGCAGATCGGGTGATTCATATGCGTGATGCTACGGTTAAGAGCGTAACAATCAATGAGCATCCACAGGATATTGATACATTGGAGTATTAGCATGAAAAAAACATACCGAAAAGACTTGCTCCAGTCGGTGGTTGCTTCCAAGGGACGCTTTGCTTCTATCCTGACCTTGATGATGCTGGGTTCTTTAGCCCTAGTAGGACTCAAGGTGACTAGCCCAAATTTGGAACGCACGGCTGAGGATTATCTCCGTAAAGCCAATACCCTGGATCTGGCAGTGATAGCTGATTATGGCTTGGACAAAGAAGACCAAGACGAACTAAAAACCCTTCAAGGAGCAAGTGTCGAGTTTGGCTATATGGAGGACCTAACAGTTGAAAAAGGTGAAGAGGCAGTTCGACTTTATTCCAAGCCAGAGGGCATTTCAACCTTCCAAGTGACAGAAGGGCGACTTCCAGAGACTGATGGGGAAATTGCCTTAGCTGATTTCTGGAAAGATCGCTATCAGATTGGACAGACTATCACCTTTAGCAAGAAAGAAGAAGGGAAGACCGTCATAAAATCCCAATCTTTCACCATTACTGGATTTGTTCAGTCGGGTGAGATGTTTTCTCAAAAAGACTTGGGAGGGGCTAGTAGTGGAAATGGAAGCTTGGCTGGTTATGGGGTGATATTAGCCAGTCAGTTTGATACAGAAGTGTACAGTATTGCGCGTGTGCGCTATGATGATTTAAAAAATCTGGATGCTTTTTCATCAGACTATAGGACCAAACGAGCTCAACATCAGGAAGAGTTGCAAGACTTGCTGGCTGATAATGGTCAAAAACGATTAGCAAGCATCAAAGCGAATGGGCAAAAGAACTTGGAAGATGGAAAAGAAGAGCTCCAAACAGCTGAAAGCAACCTTCAAAAAGGCAAGAGTCAGTTAGAACAGACTGAAAGTCGATTGAAAACTCAAGAAGAACAAGTGACCGTTTTGCCTGAGCCCCAAAAGAGTCAAGCCAAGGAGCAATTGACAAAAGCTAAGGAAGAATTGGCTACAAAAAAAGAAAAAATGGCTCAGACAGAGAGTGATCTAGCCAAGGAAAAAGAGAAGCTTGAACAACGTCAGAAAGAGCTTGATGAACTGGCAGAGCCGACTTACCATGTATACAACCGCCAAACCATGCCAGGTGGTCAAGGTTATCTCAAGTGTAGTAACGCTTCAGAAAGCATTCGTTCTGTCGGGAATATCTTTCCCGTGGTACTTTATATGGTCGCTGCAATGGTGACCTTTACTACTATGACTCGCTTTGTGGATGAAGAGCGTACCAATGCTGGTATTTTCAAGGCCCTAGGTTACCATAACCGAGATATTGTTGCCAAGTTTGTTCTCTATGGTTTTCTTGCAGGAACTGTGGGAACCGTTATAGGAACGTTTCTTGGACATTATCTCCTTGCAGGCGTGATTTCGGATGTTATAACAGCTGGACTGGTCGTTGGTAAAAGTCAGGAGTATTTTTACTGGTCTTATAGCCTCCTTGCCCTAGCCTTGAGTTGGGTATCCAGCGTTTTGCCAGCTTATCTGGTGGCGCGGAGAGAATTGCACGATGAAGCGGCCCAACTTTTGCTTCCCAAATCTCCCGTTGAAGGCTCAAAGATTTTGCTGGAACGCCTGAGCTTTATTTGGAGTCGTTTGAGCTTCACTCATAAGGTTACAGCGCGAAATATTTTCCGTTATAAGCAACGAATGTTGATGACCATTTTTGGAGTTGCAGGTTCGGTTGCTCTCCTATTTGCAGGTCTTGGCATTCAGTCTTCTGTGGGAGGAGTTTCCGAGCGCCAATTTGAACAAATCCAGCAATACCAGATGATTGTAGCGGAAAAGAGCAGTGCAGCGGAGCAAGAAAAAGCAGATTTAGAAAGTACCTTGCAAGCGGACCGTATTCATGCTTATCAAAAGATTTACTCTAAATCCATTGAAAAAGATTTTAAAGGAAAAGCAGGACTTCAAACGATCACAATGATGGTTACTAGTGGAGAAGACTTCAAGCCCTTTATCGCTTTACAGGAAAATGGGCAAGAGGTGGAGATCACTGATGGAGCTGTCGTGAGTCAAAAATTAGCTCAACTAGCAGGTGTTAAGGCTGGAGATAAGCTGGAGCTTGATGGGAAGGAAATCAGGGTCGCGGCTATTTCTGAAAACTATGTTGGACACTTTGTGTATCTCAACCGAGCGACTTACGAACAAGTCTACGGCAGCAGTCCACAAGACAATACCTACCTAGTAAAATTAAAAGAGCCAACACCATCAAATACGGAGAAAGAAGCTGCTACCTTCATGGAAAAAGCTGCTGTTTCTGGGGTGGTCCAAAATGCGACGGCCATCCATCTCTTTGAATCCGTGGCTAGTTCGCTCAATAAAACCATGGCAATCCTTGTCCTTGTTTCCGTTTTACTAGCCATTGTCATTCTCTACAATCTCACCAATATCAATGTCGCAGAACGTATCCGTGAACTTTCCACTATCAAGGTTCTCGGTTTCCACAATAAAGAAGTGACCCTCTATATCTACCGCGAGACCATGGTGCTATCCCTTGTGGGGATTGCTCTCGGTTTGGTAGCTGGCTATTATTTACATCAATTTTTGATACAAATGATTTCACCTGCCACTATACTTTTTTATCCACGAGTCAGCTGGGAAGTCTATGCTCTTCCAATCGTCGCAGTGACTGTAATCTTAGCCTTACTGGGCCTCTTTGTCAATCACCACTTGAGAAAAGTGGATATGCTCGAAGCCCTGAAATCAGTAGAGTAATTCACGGTTTTAAACAGTAAATCAGTTGACAAAGTCCCTGCTTCTTGGTAGAATAAGAACTGTCGTAAAGACAAATAACTTCTTCTTGGTTACAGGCATGCCAACCTGTCACTCGGATGAAGCCAAATAAAAAGGAGAAACATCATGGCAATCTCAAAAGAGAAAAAAAATGAAATCATCGCACAATATGCACGTCACGAAGGTGATACAGGTTCAGTAGAGGTTCAAGTTGCTGTCCTTACTTGGGAAATCAACCACCTTAACGAACACATCAAACAACACAAAAAAGACCACGCTACTTACCGTGGATTGATGAAGAAAATCGGTCGCCGTCGTAACTTGCTTGCATACTTGCGTAAAAACGACGTTAACCGTTACCGTGAGTTAATCAACTCTCTAGGACTTCGTCGTTAATCATGATGCTAAGGGCGTAAGAAATCCGTATGAAAATAGGGAAACGACACCGTGTTCGATGAACACAAGGAGTTTCATCTTTTTCACTAGGATTTTAGCCCGAGCTCAAATCAGCTCTCTGATTTTCAGAGGGCTTTTTTATTGAGGTTTTATCGGTCACAATTTTGGAGACTACAAAAACCAAGCCGTCAGGGTATGTCTTAATCATTTCGTTTTATCGGTCATAATTTTGGAGACTACAAAAACTATCGCCAGCTGCGCCGAAAAACTAGGACAGTTTTATCGGTCATAATTTTGGAGACTACAAAAACTATCGCCAGCTGCGCCGAAAAACTAGGACAGTTTTATCGGTCATAATTTTGGAGACTACAAAAACTATCGCCAGCTGCGCCGAAAAACTAGGACAGTTTTATCGGTCATAATTTTGGAGACTACAAAAACCTCAAATGGTATCAGCTAATGACACCATGAAGGTGCGCAGTTACTCGGCTTTTCAAGCCGAGTAACTGTCTGCAAGCCCCCTCGGAGAGCCTACACTTTACGAAGTAAAGTATAGTATGTTATACTTTACATGGAAGTAGTCACCGAATTCCAGTTAGAAATTACTTTGTAACTACGTTTTGAGGAGGAGTAAAATGCTTTCCTACGTTCGACATTACCCACTAGCGATAGCTAAATTAATGTGTCTGTGCTCTCCTAAAATCTGATGATTTATTACTAACTAATACAGGAGGTTTTTATGGGACAGACAATCATATCTGCTATTGGTGTTTATATTTCCACCAGTATCGATTATTTAATTATTTTAATTATTTTATTTGCACAGCTATCACAGAATAAACAGAAATGGCATATTTATGCGGGGCAATATCTAGGAACAGGCTTACTTGTAGGGGCGAGTTTAGTTGCTGCTTATGTCGTTAATTTCGTGCCTGAAGAATGGATGGTTGGATTGCTTGGTTTAATCCCTATCTATTTAGGGATTCGCTTTGCAATTGTTGGAGAAGGTGAGGAAGAAGAGGAAGAAATTATTGAAAGATTAGAACAAAGCAAGGCAAATCAACTGTTTTGGACAGTTACATTGCTGACAATTGCGTCTGGCGGAGATAATTTAGGTATCTATATACCTTATTTTGCTTCGTTAGATTGGTCACAGACCCTCGTGGCGTTGCTTGTGTTTGTAATCGGCATAATTATCTTTTGCGAGATTAGTCGGATGTTATCCTCTATTCCGTTAATATTCGAGACAATTGAAAAATACGAGCGAATCATTGTGCCCATAGTATTGATTCTACTTGGACTATACATCATGTATGAAAATGGCACGATAGAGACTTTTCTGATCGTGTAGATTTTTTTGTTTCACTAGGATTTTAGCCCGGGCTCAAATCAGCTCTCTAATTTTAGAGGGCTTTTTATGTTGTCACTTTACCTCGATATACCCAAGTATAATCTTCGGTTACGATTATTAGCACTGTAAGACCAACTATATTTATTTTTCTCATCTTGTTCCATTGTTGAAAATATGGTATACTTTTCATGAGAATTTTCTAAATTTTTAATTTTGTCTAAGGAGGTTTTCATGCTTTCCAAACTTTCTGGAAGCCGACAAGATTTGCAATTTGTGTTGTTTTTAGGTATTTTGCTAAGTGTTTTAGGGATTTCCCTCTTTCTAGCAGTTTCAATGGGATCCGTTGCGATTGATCTAGGAGATACCTATCGGATTATTTTGAGCAGGTTGGGTTTTCCTCTTGAGATAGGAGAGGTTTCTAAGTCCACTCTTGCCATTGTATGGAACATGAGGTTCCCCCGAGTATTGTTAGGCCTGATAGTAGGGGCTGGTCTTTCTATGTGTGGTAGCGTGATGCAGTCTACAGTGAACAATCCCATTGCTGAGCCCTATGTCTTAGGTATCTCTGCGGGTGCAACTCTAGGAGCAACCCTAAGCATCATTCTTGGTTTAAAAGTGATGATTAGCCTTGGAGCTTTTTTAGGAGCTATTTTGGCAACCATTGCTGTCCTCATCATTGCCTCTATGCAGGGAAGGATGACGACTTCTAGTCTGATTTTATCAGGAACGGTGGTCAATGCTCTCTTTCTGGCATTTTCCAACTTTATTATCTCAGTCGGCGCTAATGCGGACAGTGTGATGACCATTAAGTTTTGGACCATGGGCTCGCTTGCAGGGACTACCTGGTCTGACTTAGTCCTGCCAACTATAGTAGTAGGATTGGCCTTTCTATTTTTCGCTACTCAGTATCGTGTTTTTAATGCGATGATGATGGGAGATGAGGCTGCTTTAACTTTGGGGATACCCTTACGCTTTTATTGGTATCTTTATGTGACCATGGTGGCTGTGCTAACAGCAGTCTTAGTGGCAACTTGTGGGATTATTGGATTTGTTGGTTTGATTACTCCTCACTTAGCTCGAGGGTTAGTAGGAACGAATTACAGGAGACTTTTTCCCGTTGCGACTTTACTGGGTGCCCTCTTTGTGGTCTGGGCAGATGTACTCTCTCGTGTCATCATTCCCAATGCTGAGCTGCCGATTGGTATTTTCACAGCCTTAGTAGGTGCTCCCTTCTTCATCTACATTGTAGGAGGTAGGCGAAGGGAGGTGAGGGTCTGATATGGATTTGATGTGTCAGGATGTCCACTTTGGACTAGGAGAGAAAAAAATCCTCAAAGGAGTTTCTCTTAAGGTTGAGGGGCATCAATTTCACACGATACTAGGACCAAATGGAAGTGGAAAAACCAGCCTGCTTAAACTCCTCTATCGTCAGGAAAGGGCAGACAAAGGCTTGATAAGCTTAGATGGAAAGCCACTGGAGCATTGGTCACTCAAAGAAACAGCCAAGCAAATGGCAGTTGTCACCCAGTTTAATCAATTGCAGTTTGATTGTACAGTTGAGGAAATCGTCTTGCTGGGAAGAACTCCACACCTCTCTTTTTTACAGAAGGAAAAGGAAAGGGATTATGCCCTCGTTCAAGATGCTCTCGTCAAGGTGGATATGCTTGAGAAGAAAACTCGTCTCTATTCGTCTCTTTCAGGTGGGGAGAAACAGCGAGTCTTATTAGCACGCGCCTTGGCGCAAGAACCGACTCTCTTGCTCCTAGATGAACCTACCAATCACCTGGATATCAAGTACCAGTTAGACCTGTTGGCCATTGTGAAGAATCTCAAGGTCAATGTTCTAGCTGTCCTACATGATATTCAACTTGCTTGTCGCTATTCGGATTATCTCTATCTGATGAGAGAGGGAGAAATCTTTTTCCAAGGGACTCCAAAGGAGACCATCACCCCTGAGTCATTGCAAACTGTATATGGAGTTCAAAGTCAGGTGACTTGGACTGAGGATCAGCAAGCCATGATTCACTATTTATAAGGAAGAAAAGGAAAACAAGATGAAAAAAACACTCAGTATTTTACTCGTAACAGTAGCTACCTTAACTATGGCAGCTTGTGGCAATACTACTACAGAAAAAGCTACTACACAATCTAGCACAGAAACAAGTCAAAAGGCGAGCACAGAGACGACTTATCCACTAACAGTCAAAACCTATGATGCTAAAGGAAATGAAGTCGAACAAGTCTTTGACAAGGCACCTGAAAAAGTTATCACCAACAATCTGTCAACTACTGAAATCTTGTTGGAGTTAGGGTTGAAGGATAAAATTGCTGGCATGCTCAACCCTGATAATGCCGTAACAGGTAAATACAAGGACGCGATTGCGACTATTCCTCAAATTGGTGATAAAAAAACAGTCTCACAAGAGACAGTCCTTTCTTATGAGCCAGATGCTGTGATGGGTCGAAACATGATGTTTTCTGAAAAATCCTTGGGGACAGTTAGCACTTGGAATGAAAATAAAATCCCAGTCTATACACAAAAAGCCTCTCTATCAACGATTCAGCAAGATTTGGGGAATGTTGTAGAAGATGTCAAAAATCTTGGAATGATTTTTAATGTTCAGGACAAGGCTAATGAATACGCATCTCAATTACAAGCTAAAATTGAGGCTGTTAAGAAAGCTAATCCAGCAAGTCAAGGTGAGAAGAAAAAGGCTTTGATTATGGTTGCATATAACGACGAAACCTTCGGTGCTTACAAGTCTGCTTTGCAAGAAAGCCTGCTAAATCAACTTGGTTATACCAACGTTGCAACGGGAACATCAGGCTTGACCTTGGAAAATCTCGTGTCAATGGATCCTGAGTTGATTATCTATGTGACCAGTGACCGTAATAAAAAATTGGATGCCAACGCAGTAGAGTTGATGAAGGCAAATGAGGTATTGGAAAACGTTCCTGCAATTAAGAATCAAAAAATCATGACCATCTCTTACGATGAGTTGATGGACTATGGTCCAGCAGTGATTGATTCCCTTGAGAAAATCAATGACTTTATCAATAAATAATGAGTTTGATTGGGAAGGAATCCAAGTCAAGGTCAGTCTTCCTTCGACCTATGAGCCCAATCAAACCTATCCAGCTATTCTCTTGAATGATGGAAACTTGGATTTTCTATCATCCCTTTCCGAATCTGTGATTTTAGTGGGCTTAACTTCTAAAAATCGCCTAGATGACTACACTCCATGGAAGGCATCTGCTCTGAGAGATGGAGCTCCAGATTTTGGCGGTCAGGCCAACGTCTATCATGGTCATTTGTTTGGAGGTCTTTTAGACAAGTTGCAGTCGCTTTATCGACTGGACAAAAATCGCCTTGCCTATGGAGGCTATTCACTAGGTGGTTTGGCGGCAGTTTACAGTCTTTTCAGTTTTGACAAGGTGTCCTGTGTCTTCTCAATCTGCGGTTCCTTTTGGTATCCTGATTTTGTAACTTACTGCAAGGAAGAAAAAGTGAAAAATTTGAACTGTTTACTGTATTTACAGAATGGTCAAACGGAAGGAGCGCATCATACCAATCGCTTGGCTCAAGCACCAGCCTATGCTGAGCAGATCCATACCAGTCTTCAGAAACACTATCCGACTGGTCAGTTTGTCTTTGATCCTCATGGACATCATGAGCAAGTGGCTGAGCGATTTCTGGCCTTTTCCAGCTGGTTGGCAAAGAAATGGGAGATTGAATAAAGTAAGAGAAGAGACAAGGTAAAAATTAAATTTGAGGAGAAAATCCAGTAAAACTTTCCATAATAAAACGCATAATATTGAACTCTTTGAATTTCTTATATTATGCGTTTTTATGATTTTAGAGTTTCTTTGAATGCAGAAAAATACAAGTTCTATAAGGAGCAGACGAGACTTATTAAGAATATCATAGGATTGATGAAATGATAGATATTTGTAGAAAATCACACACTTTAATCTCAATCGTTTTCATATTACTAACACTAGGAATATGTATTTTTGAAGACTGATATTTTCATCATGAATTTATTTGATAAAAGAGAATACTCCTTTATTTCTAAAGAAAGAGGGACAAAATCTTTTTGAGATGATAGAGTAGGATATGAAATTTGCTCTGAATATATTAAAAGAGAGGACCAAGAGGCCCTCTCTCATTGTTAACTATTTTTCTCTTATTATAGTTGGTAAAGAATCTAAATGGTGCAAAACTCCTTTCCTCTACCTTCTATATGAAAAGAATCTCTTTAATCTTTTTTCTTAACACCAACAGTCAGACTAGAGGCTACTGCAATTAAGGCAACTCCAAGTACGGATAAATTAGAAGATGCCTTTTCACCAGTTTTGGGTAATTCAGATACCTTATTAGAAAGTGCAGAAGTATGATAAACTGCCTTTGTGCTTCCGATAGGTTTTGGTTTAAGTACGACATGCGCCTCTGTTAAGAAGTCATATTTCTCTGTTACGATGCGGTAAACACGTCCTTCTTGGACAGTCTTAACAACATGATTTGTAAAATCACGATTTAAAAGACTAGAAAATTCTTGATTAATATTAAGATAAAGCCCTTTTGTCCCCTCAACTAAAGGTTTGAAGGTCGATTCTTCGTATCTCATCCCTACAACTGATAGAGAAATATCTGCTGCTTTAAGAGCTTTCAGAGTCTCTTCTACTGTTGGAATGCCTGGAGTACGGAAATCAATACTTTCATCAGTAATTAAGAATGCAAAACGACGATTATTAGAAGCTGTAGACCAATCATAATCTTTTGAGGTTGCAATATGATGTAGAGGGACTGTAGGCTCTTCTGTTCCGCCGTATGTTCGAATAGATCTAAGCGCCTTAATATACTCCTCTACATTCTTAGTGAATTTAGATCCATTAAAATCGAAATATTGAACATTGTCAGCAGCCTCATACGCGATTAAGCCAAGACGAGCATCAACTTTTTTATTAGCCAAATCACGGACAAAGTTCTCGATATTCTGTACAACATTTTGAATAGAAGAATCCATTGAACCTGACTTATCAATAGTAAAGACGATATCTGCAGAACCAGCCGCTTGTTTAGTAATTATTACATCTGCTTCTTTCAAAACTTTTTCAAATGTAGTTTTCTTGATAGTTTGAGTAACATTAGCTACATAGTCATCTGTATTAACGTGATCTGTAACAGTCTTTGTTGTTGTAACAGGTGTCTTTTCTCCAACGGCAGTTCCCTTAGCAGCTAAATGAGTTGTTTCAACACTTACAGAAGTCTCTGCTTTGGCAGTTGCTTCTGTACCAGCTGTGTTTTCTTTAGTATCTACCTTGGCGTCCGTTGAAGTAGTAGTTACTTTAACTATATCACCAGGTTGAGCTTTATTAAGTGGTACTACAGAGACATTAACTTTATCTTGAATCTCCTTAACTGTTTCGGAAATTTGTTGATTAGTTTGAGTAGTTTTAGTGGAAAGTTCATTTGAACCCACTTGAGCAAGATCATTAGCAACTTGACTTGGATTTTTTACCTCATCAGCATCAACTTGCCCCACTGCTGTAAAGGCAGACGCTAGAGCAACCGTCAATAAAACAGACTTGCACTTCCCAAATAAAGAATGTTTATGATTCATTATAAAAATCCCTCCTTTTTTAATAATATAATATCAAAATCAAAGTAATTCGTCAAAAAATTTCTGTATAGAATGTAGAGTTTTCTTCTGGTTATACAGGGATAAAGATCATAAGAAATGCATAGCATCAAGTGTCCAAAAACATTGATACTATGCATTTTTGATGGAAAGGCTTGCTGGATTTTCTCTTAAAATCGAGTTTTTGTCCAGCGGTTCTCATTGTCTTAACCAAGAGCCTCTCTCTTCTTATCTGGATTCCAGATAAAGCTTGCGATGAAGGTAAAGATAATCGTTAGGATACCAACAAGCACTGCAAGGATAAGGGCAGGGATGCGGACAAACCACCATAGTGGGTTTGGTTTTTTATCGTTGTGCCATTGTTTGGTTTCTTCATCCAAACGTTGGAATTCTGCTTGGATACGATCTGCAACCATTTCGATTCCTTCATCATTCATTTTCTTGATGTCTGAGATATCGATTGGATTTCCAAAGTTCATATCGACGCGCTCACGGCTAACCAAGCCTTTCAAGGTCATGGGACCGGTGTAGGTGACAGGCATGATACGGACCTTGGCCATTTTGGCAATCAAGGCTACGCCACCCTTGACATCGTTTGAGTGGCGGCTCCCACTTGGGAACATGATGAGAGAACGGTCGCTTTTTTTGAGGACATTGATAGGAAACTTGATGGCAGAAGCGCTAGGATTTTCTCGGTCGATAGGAAAGGCGCCACACATACGGATCCACCAGCCAAAGATGCGGTTGCTAAAAAGCTCTTTTTTGGCCATAAAGATGAACTGTTTTGGCTTGGTCGCAAAGGCCATATATACAGGATCCCACCAAGTACGATGAGGAGCGACAAGGATATAGTTTTCGTCTCGATTAGGGATTTTATCAGTATTGTGATAGTGGGCATTGCCATTGATGGACCACAAGATCAGCATGACTAGTCCACGCAAATAAGTATAAAACATGAGACCTCCTTCGATTGTATTACTTTTATTATACCTTATCAAAAGACTACTGGCAAACTTTTTCAGTTATCAGTGGAGATATTTTGGATGAGATTAGAATTCTGCTAGAAAAAATGATATGATAGGACTTATGGATAAAAATAAAATTATGGGATTAACCCAAAGAGAAGTCAAGGAAAGACAGGATCAAGGTTTGGTCAATGACTTTACCGCTTCGGCCAGTACCAGTACTTGGCAAATCATCAAACGAAATGTTTTTACACTTTTTAACGCATTAAACTTTGTTATTGCCCTAGCGCTTGCCTTTGTACAGGCTTGGAGCAATCTGGTTTTCTTTGCCGTTATCTGCTTTAACGCTTTTTCTGGGATTGTGACCGAGCTACGGGCCAAACACATGGTGGACAAGCTCAATCTCATG
The DNA here is from genome assembly GCF_003943385.1 of Streptococcus oralis. Classification (GTDB taxonomy): domain Bacteria; phylum Bacillota; class Bacilli; order Lactobacillales; family Streptococcaceae; genus Streptococcus; species Streptococcus oralis_CA. Next base: position 24,866 of record NZ_RJPI01000002.1, on the reverse strand, counting down.
ACCAAGGAAAAGGTCAAAACCATCCGTGATGGTCAAGAAGTTGCTCTCGATCCAGAAGAGTTGGTTCTAGGAGATGTCATTCGTCTGTCTGCTGGAGAGCAAATCCCTAGTGATGCTCTGGTTCTGGAAGGATTTGCGGAAGTCAATGAAGCTATGTTGACGGGGGAGAGTGATTTGGTGCAAAAGGAAGTTGATACCTTGCTCTTGTCAGGGAGTTTCCTAGCTAGTGGCGCAGTTTTGGCTCAAGTCCACCATGTCGGGGCTGATAATTATGCTGCCAAACTCATGCTGGAAGCTAAGACAGTGAAACCAATCAACTCCCGTATCATGAAATCGCTGGACAAGTTAGCTGGTTTTACTGGGAAGATTATCATTCCCTTTGGTCTAGCTCTCCTGCTAGAAGCCTTGATTTTAAAAGGTTTACCTCTCAAGTCATCCGTTGTAAATTCATCGACAGCCCTTTTGGGAATGTTGCCCAAGGGAATTGCCCTTTTGACCATTACTTCGCTCTTAACAGCTGTGATCAAACTGGGTTTGAAAAAGGTCTTGGTGCAGGAGATGTACTCTGTTGAGACCTTGGCGCGCGTGGATATGCTCTGTCTGGACAAGACGGGCACCATAACCCAAGGAAAGATGCAAGTGGAGGCTGTTCTTCCACTGACGGAAACTTATGGTGACGAGGCTATTGCCAGTATTCTAACCAGCTACATCGCTCATAGTGAGGATAAAAATCCAACAGCCCAAGCCATTCGTCAGCGTTTCCAAGGACAGGTAGCCTATCCCATGCTTTCGAATCTTCCCTTCTCAAGCGACCGCAAGTGGGGTGCTATGGAATTGGAAGGTCTAGGAACGGTTTTCTTAGGGGCGCCTGAGATGTTGTTGGACTCTGAAGTCCCTGAAGCCAGAGAGGCCTTGGAGAGAGGGTCACGAGTCTTGGTCTTAGCCCTCAGTCAGGAAAAACTAGACCATCACAAACCACAGAAACCATCTGATATTCAAGCTCTGGCCTTGCTGGAGATTTTGGACCCCATTCGAGAAGGAGCAGCTGAGACGCTAGACTATCTCCGTTCTCAGGAAGTGGGACTCAAGATTATCTCTGGTGACAATCCCGTTACAGTGTCCAGTATTGCCCAGAAAGCTGGTTTTGCCGACTATCACAGCTATGTAGATTGCTCAAAAATTACGGATGAGGAATTGATTGCCATGGCTGAGGGAACAGCAATTTTTGGTCGTGTTTCCCCTCATCAAAAGAAACTCATCATCCAAACACTGAAAAAAGCAGGGCATACAACGGCTATGACAGGGGATGGTGTCAATGATATCCTGGCTCTTCGAGAGGCGGATTGTTCGATCGTGATGGCTGAGGGAGATCCTGCGACTCGTCAGATTGCCAATCTGGTTCTTTTGAACTCAGACTTCAATGATGTTCCGGAGATTCTCTTTGAAGGTCGTCGCGTGGTCAATAACATCGCCCATATCGCACCGATTTTCTTGATTAAGACGATTTATTCCTTCTTGCTCGCGGTGATTTGTATTGCTAGTGTTTTACTAGGGCGGTCTGAGTGGATCTTGATTTTCCCCTTCATTCCAATCCAGATTACCATGATTGACCAGTTCGTGGAAGGGTTCCCACCATTCGTTCTGACTTTTGAGCGAAATATCAAGCCTGTTGAACCAAACTTCCTCAGAAGATCCATGCTTCGCGCCCTACCAAGTGCACTTATGGTCGTGTTCAGCGTTCTCTTTGTGAAAATATTTGGAACGAGCCAAGGATGGTCTGAGTTAGAAATGTCAACTCTCCTCTATTATCTCCTTGGGTCTATCGGTTTCTTATCTGTATTTAGAGCCTGCATGCCATTCACCCTCTGGCGTGTCCTCTTGATTGTTTGGTCAATAGGAGGTTTCCTAGCTACAGCTCTCTTCCCAAGGATTCAAAAACTGCTTGAAATTTCGACCTTGACAGGACAAACGCTACCTGTTTATGGGGCCATGATGCTGGTCTTTACCTTAATTTTCATTCTAACTAGTCGTTACCAAGCCAGAAAATAAAGAAAGACTGCAATCTGTGGATTGTGGTCTTTTTTAGGTGCAAGATTGCTAGCTGAAATGTGGTATAATAAGAGATAATAGAGTTTTGGAAAGTGAGAGAAGATGATTTCAAAGAGATTAGAATTAGTGGCTTCCTTTGTGCCACAGGGGGCCGTTTTACTAGATGTGGGAAGTGACCATGCTTATCTGCCAATCGACTTGATTGAAAGAGGCCAAATCAAAAGCGCCATTGCAGGTGAGGTGGTGGAAGGCCCCTACCAGTCAGCGGTCAAGAATGTTGAAAGTCACGGTCTAAAGGAGAAAATCCAAGTTCGTTTAGCCAATGGTTTGGCAGCTTTTGAAGAGGCAGACCAAGTATCGGTCATCACCATCGCTGGTATGGGCGGGCGATTGATTGCAACGATCCTAGAAGAAGGTTTGAACAAGCTATCTAATATCCAGCGTTTGATCCTCCAGCCCAATAATCGTGAAGACGACTTGCGTCTCTGGTTACAAGAGCACGGATTTCAGATTGTAGCAGAAAGCATCCTAGAAGAGGCTGGCAAGTTTTATGAAATTCTAGTGGTGGAAGTGGGACAAATGGAGCTATCAGCCAGTGATGTTCGATTTGGACCTTTCTTGTCCAAAGAAGTCAGCCCAGTTTTCGTTCAAAAGTGGCAAAGAGAAGCAGCTAAGTTAGAGTTTGCTCTTGACCAAATCCCAGAAAAAAATCTGGAGGAACGTCAAGTTCTAGCTCATAAAATTCAAGCCATCAAGGAGGTTCTCCATGCTAGCAAGTGAAGTGATTAAAGCTTATGAAGACTTTTGTCCGCAAGAATTTTCTATGGAGGGGGATAGTCGTGGTCTGCAAATTGGAACTCTAGACAAGGATATCCAAAGAGTTATGGTTGCCCTCGATATTCGTGAAGAGACGGTGGCTGAAGCCATTGAAAAGGGTGTGGATTTGATTATCGTCAAGCACGCGCCGATTTTCCGTCCCATCAAGGACTTGGTCGCCAGCCGTCCGCAAAATCAGATTTACATTGACCTCATCAAGCATGACATTGCCGTTTATGTCAGCCATACCAATATTGATATCGTTGAAAATGGCCTCAATGACTGGTTCTGCCAGATACTAGGCATTGAGGATACGACTTATCTTCAGGAGACAGGTCCTGAACGGGGAATTGGTCGGATTGGAAATATTCAAACTCAGACATTTGGGGAATTGGCCCAGCATGTCAAACAAGTCTTTGGTCTAGATAGTCTTCGAATGGTGCATTATCAAGAGAGTGATTTGCAGAAGCCTATTTCAAGAGTGGCCATCTGTGGTGGCAGTGGGCAGTCTTTCTACTCTGATGCTTTGGCAAAAGGGGCAGATGTCTATATCACTGGGGATATTTACTACCACACTGCTCAGGATATGCTGTCGGATGGCTTGCTGGCACTGGATCCTGGACATTATATCGAAGTGCTTTTTGTGGAAAGAGTCGCAGCACTTCTTACTCAATGGAAGGAAGAGAAAGGCTGGACCATTGATATCATACCTAGCCAAGCATCGACCAATCCTTTCCACCATATCTAGTTAGAAGGTGAAGACAATGAAAAAAGTTGCCATTATTGGAGCAGGGATTGTAGGGGCGACAGCTGCCCACTACCTATCTAAAGAAAGTGAGCTAGAGGTAACCGTTTTTGACCATGGTCAGGGTCAGGCAACCAAGGCAGCAGCAGGAATTATCAGTCCTTGGTTTTCCAAACGCCGTAATAAAGCCTGGTACAAGATGGCGCGCTTGGGGGCTGACTTTTATGTGGATTTGTTGGCTGATTTAGAAAAGTCTGGTCAGAAAAACGACTTTTACCAGCGCTCGGGAGTTTTTCTCTTGAAAAAGGACGAATCCAAGCTAGAAGAACTCTATGAACTAGCCCTCCAGCGCAGAGAAGATTCTCCCTTGATAGGCCAGTTAGCTATTTTGGATCAAGCATCAGCTAATGAATTATTCCCTGGCTTGCAGGGATTTGACCGCCTGCTCTATGCTTCTGGTGGAGCGAGAGTAGATGGTCAACTATTAGTGAATCGTTTGCTAGAAGCCAGTCAAGTCAAGCTGGTCAAAGAAAAAGTGAGTCTGACACCTTTATCATCAGGCTACCAGATTGGCGAAGAGGTGTTTGATCAGGTTATTTTGGCGACGGGAGCTTGGCTAGGGAACCTGTTAGAACCTTTAGGTTATGAAGTAGATGTTCGTCCTCAAAAGGGGCAACTCCGAGACTATCAACTTGCTCAAGACCTGGAATCCTACCCTGTTGTCATTCCAGAGGGGGAGTGGGATTTGATCCCTTTTGCAGGTGGGAAATTGTCCTTAGGCGCTACTCATGAAAATGATATGGGATTTGATTTGGCGGTAGATGAAACTTTGCTACAACAAATGGAGGAGGAAGCCTTACCTCACTATCCAGCCTTAGCTAAAGCGACTTCCAGATCTGAGCGTGTGGGAATCCGTGCTTACACCAGTGATTTCTCGCCTTTCTTTGGTGAAGTCCCTGGCTTAGCAGGTGCCTATGCAGCTAGTGGTCTAGGTTCATCAGGCCTCACAACGGGTCCTATCATTGGTTACCATCTAGCCCAATTGGTCCAAGACAAGGAGTTGACTTTGGACCCAGTAAACTATCCAATTGCAAACTATGTCAAACGAGTAAAAAGCGAATAAAATTTTACTGAAATTTTAGCAGGTAGTTTAGTGTGGCAAATGACATTCCCTATCAAAAATGGTAAAATAAGAAAAAATAATCCGAGAATCGAGGAAAAAAGATGCAAGAAAAGATTTTGGTAACGGGTGGTGCTGGTTTTATCGGAACTCACACTGTTATTGAATTGATCCAAGCAGGTCATCAAGTTGTTGTGGTGGATAATCTTGTCAACAGCAACCGTAAAAGTATAGAAGTTGTTGAAAGAATCACAGGAGTTGAGGTGCCTTTCTATGAGGCAGATATCCGTGATACAGATACCCTCAGAGATATTTTCAAGCAAGAAGAGCCAACAGGTGTGATTCACTTCGCTGGTTTGAAGGCTGTAGGTGAATCAACACGTATCCCTCTTGCCTACTATGACAACAATATCGCAGGAACTGTCAGCCTTCTAAAAGCCATGGAAGAAAATAACTGTAAGAACATCATCTTCAGTTCTTCTGCGACAGTTTACGGAGACCCTCATACAGTTCCAATCTTAGAAGATTTCCCACTTTCAGTGACCAACCCGTATGGCCGTACTAAGCTCATGTTAGAGGAAATTTTGACGGATATCTACAAGGCAGACTCAGAATGGAATGTGGTTTTGCTTCGGTACTTTAATCCAATCGGAGCACATGAGAGTGGTGACTTGGGAGAAAATCCTAACGGCATCCCAAACAATCTCTTGCCTTATGTTTCACAAGTAGCAGTTGGCAAACTAGAGCAAGTGCAAGTATTTGGAGATGATTACGATACTGAAGATGGAACCGGGGTTCGTGACTATATCCACGTTGTAGACCTAGCCAAAGGTCACGTTGCAGCTCTTAAAAAACTCCAAAAAGGTTCAGGTCTTAATATTTATAACCTTGGAACAGGTAAAGGATATTCTGTTCTTGAAATTATCCAAAATATGGAAAAAGCGGTGGGACGTCCTATTCCTTACCGCATCGTAGAACGTCGCCCAGGTGATATCGCTGCCTGCTACTCAGACCCAGCAAAAGCCAAAGCCGAACTTGGATGGGAAGCAGAACTCGATATTACTCAAATGTGTGAAGACGCATGGCGTTGGCAAAGCAAGCATCCAAATGGATTTGAAGACTAAGATGATGATTTCAATCATTGTCCCATGTCTAAACGAAGAGGAAGTACTTCCTCTTTTTTATCAGTCTGTTGAAGCACTCCTTCCAGAATTGGGGGCAGAGATCGAGTATGTCTTTGTGGATGATGGTTCAAGCGATGGCACTTTGGAGCTTTTGAAGGCCTATCGGGTGCAAAATCCTGCGGTACATTATATTTCTTTCTCACGAAATTTTGGGAAAGAAGCAGCTCTGTATGCAGGCTTGCAGCATGCAACTGGAGACTTGGTGGTCGTGATGGATGCAGACCTCCAGGATCCTCCTAGTATGCTAATTGAGATGAAAGCCTTACTAGACCAAAATGCAGACTTGGACTGTGTTGGGACACGGAGAACTAGTCGGGAGGGAGAACCCTTCTTTCGTAGCTTCTGTGCCGATCTCTTTTACTGCCTCATGCAAAAAATCAGCCCAGTAGCCCTGCCCTCAGGTGTTCGTGATTTTCGGATGATGAGAAGGTCTGTGGTGGATGCCATTTTAAGCTTGACCGAGTCCAATCGTTTTTCTAAGGGGCTCTTTGCCTGGGTTGGTTTCCGAACGCACTATCTCGACTATCCAAATGTCGAAAGACAGGCTGGCAAGACCAGTTGGAGTTTTAGACAGCTCTTTTTCTACTCAATTGAAGGGATTCTCAATTTTTCAGATTTTCCCTTGAGTATAGCCTTTGTAGCTGGACTCCTATCTTGTTTTATTTCTTTTATGATGACTGTTTTTGTGGTGTTTCGAACCCTTATCTTGGGGAATCCGACATCTGGCTGGACCTCTCTGATGGCTGTCATTCTCTTTCTCGGAGGGATTCAACTCCTGACTATTGGGATTCTCGGCAAGTATATCAGTAAGATCTATATGGAAACCAAAAAAAGACCACTCTATCTCGTCAAAGAAAAAAGTGATCTTTCTATTTTTGAAGGGAAAAAATAATCGGAAAAGACTATAATTTTACCTGGAAATATGCTAAACTAGTAGATGAAGGGATTAAAGTGACAAAAAGAATCAACAAAATCAATCTCCCTTTTAAACTATGATGGATCTTTGAGAAGTGCACGTGTAGGGCACTGTTTGATAGCCTCCAGAACATCGCTGGTCTCAGCGATTTCTCTTTGCAATTCAACTGGATCATCGTAAAATCGAACAATACCATTATCATGGTAATCAAAGAGTTCAGAATAGGTTTGGCAAAGCCCGCAGGCGATGCACCGTTCAGGTATAAGTGTGACTTTCATATTTATATTGTAATAAGAAAATGTAAAAAATACAAGGAGTAAGGTATGGCAAAAGAACCGTGGCAAGAAGATATTTATGAAAACAGAGAAGAAGAAACAAGATTAGAGCGTCGTCACCGTAAACAAAAAGGAAAAGGTGTTGTTGCCAATCGCGTCTTGACCATTCTAGCTAGCCTCTTCTTTGTAATCGTTGTAGCGATGGTTGTCGTATTGATTTACCTTTCTACTGGAGGAAGTAACCGCACGGCAGCTTTGAAGGATTTTTATGATTCTTCAGCTCCATCGTCAACCTCTAAAGTGGAAGAGTCTTCTTCCTCTACTAGTAAAGCTCAAGAAACGAAAGAATCAACTCCTTCAGAAAGTAGTTCTGAAGAACACACAGATGGAGAAGGAACGCTTACTGTGCAACCTGGAGAAGGAGAAGCAGCTCTCGCTCAGCGTGCAGGGATTTCCATTGCCCAGCTAGAAGCTCTGAATCCTTCTCATATGTCATCAGGAACTTGGTTTGCCAACCCTGGTGATGTCATCAAGACTAGATAGGAGTCGGAAATGAAGACAATTCAAATTGCTATTGATGGTCCTGCTTCGAGTGGTAAGAGTACGGTCGCAAAGATTGTCGCTAAAGATTTTGGTTACACTTATCTCGATACAGGTGCCATGTACCGTGCTGCGACTTATATAGCGCTCAAACACCAGTTGAATGCAGAAAATGTAGATCAACTTCTTGAGCTTCTTAACCAACACCCCATTAGTTTTGGACGTTCAGAAACAGGTGAGCAACTTGTTTTTGTAGGGGATGTTGATATTACCCATCCGATTCGTGAAAATGAAGTGACCAACAAGGTTTCAAGCATCGCTGCCATTCCTGAGGTGCGTGAGAAACTGGTTTCGCTCCAGCAAGAGATTGCTCAGCAAGGTGGTATCGTCATGGATGGGCGTGATATCGGGACAGTTGTTTTACCACAAGCTGAACTCAAGATTTTCCTAGTGGCTTCTGTTGAAGAAAGAGCAGAGCGTCGTTACAAGGAAAATATTGCTAAAGGGATCGAGACTGACTTGGAAACGTTGAAAGAAGAGATTGCTGCGCGTGACTACAAGGATAGTCATCGTGAAACCTCTCCTCTCAGACAGGCTGAGGATGCAGTTTATCTTGACACAACTGGACTAAGTATCCAAGAAGTGGTCGAAAAAATCAAATCAGAAGCAAAAAAATATATGTCCTAGGGACGAGAGGAGCAGGCTAAATGAAGCCTGCTCCTTTTCTCTCTTTTGCGCGCGTTTCAAAACAGCCTTTTTGGGAGAATTTTGATAAAATAGTAGTATCAATAAAAAGGACGGAAGCATGACAAAGAAAATCATAGCCATTTGGGCCCAAGATGAAAAAGGTGTGATTGGGAAGGAAAATCGTCTCCCTTGGCATTTGCCAGCAGAGTTGCAACATTTTAAGGAAACAACTTTAAATCATGCTATACTGATGGGACGAGTGACCTTTGATGGCATAGGACGTCGTCTGCTTCCAAAACGGCAAACCCTGATTTTAACGCGAAATAGCGAAGAAGTCATAGATGGGGCGCTCGTATTTCAAGATGTGGAGTCTGTTTTAGCGTGGTATCAGAGTCAGGAAAAAAATCTCTATATCATTGGCGGAAAGCAGATTTTTCAGGCTTTTGAGCCTTATTTAGATGAAATCATCGTGACGCAGATTCATGCTCAGGTGGAGGGAGATACCTATTTTCCTGAGGAGTTTGACTTGTCTCGTTTTGAGACAGTAGCAAGCAAATCTTACACCCGAGATGAGAAAAACGACTATGATTTTACCATCGAATACCGAGATAGAAAGGAAGTCTAATGGAGCGCAGTATATTTGGATTTTTTACAGCTTTTTTGTGTGTGATCTGTATTTTGACTGGAGCACAGGCTTTTCGTAAGAAGCGCTATGGACTGTCTGCCTTACTCTGGTTGAATGCTTTTACCAATCTGGTAAACAGTGTCCACGCTTTTTATATGACCTTATTTTAGATAGAATGATAAATTAGAATGGAAGGAAATCATGCCTACAAATAGGAAAAATGATATGATGGTTTATTGCTCATTTTGTGGCAAAAGCCAAGAAGAAGTAAAGAAAATAATCGCTGGCAACAACGCCTTTATCTGTAATGAATGTGTGGAGTTGGCTCAGGAAATCATTCGGGAGGAGTTGGCTGAGGAAGTCTTGGCAGACTTGTCTGAAGTACCAAAACCAATCGAGCTCCTCAATATCTTGAACCACTATGTGATTGGTCAAGATCGTGCCAAACGTGCCTTGGCAGTGGCAGTTTACAACCACTACAAACGCATCAATTTCCATGATACGCGTGAAGAGTCAGAAGATGTGGATTTGCAAAAGTCAAACATCTTGATGATTGGTCCAACTGGTTCAGGGAAAACTTTCTTGGCTCAGACTTTGGCTAAGAGCTTGAACGTGCCTTTCGCTATTGCAGATGCGACAGCTCTGACTGAGGCTGGGTATGTGGGTGAGGACGTGGAAAATATCCTCCTCAAACTCTTGCAGGCTGCTGACTTTAACATCGAACGTGCAGAACGTGGGATTATCTACGTAGATGAAATTGACAAAATTGCCAAGAAGAGCGAGAATGTGTCTATCACACGTGACGTTTCGGGTGAAGGAGTGCAACAAGCCCTTCTCAAGATTATCGAGGGAACTGTAGCTAGCGTGCCACCTCAAGGTGGACGCAAACATCCACAACAAGAGATGATTCAGGTGGATACCAAGAATATCCTCTTTATCGTGGGTGGTGCTTTTGATGGCATCGAAGAAATCGTTAAACAACGTCTGGGAGAAAAAGTCATCGGTTTTGGTCAAAGTAACAAGGCAATTGACGAAAATAGCTCCTACATGCAAGAAATTATCGCTGAAGATATTCAAAAATTTGGGATTATCCCTGAGTTGATTGGGCGCTTGCCTGTCTTTGCTGCTCTTGAGCAATTGACGGTCGATGACTTGGTTCGCATCTTGAAAGAGCCAAGAAATGCTTTGGTCAAACAATACCAAACCTTGCTTTCTTATGATGATGTCGAGTTGGAATTTGACGACGAAGCCCTACAAGAGATTGCTAATAAAGCTATCGAACGTAAAACTGGCGCGCGTGGTCTTCGCTCTATCATTGAGGAAACCATGCTGGATGTCATGTTTGAAGTACCGAGTCAGGAAAATGTGAAACTGGTTCGCATCACGAAAGAAGCTGTCGATGGAACGGATAAACCAATCCTAGAAACAGCCTAGAGGTGATTATGGAAATCAATACACATAATGCTGAAATCTTGCTCAGTGCAGCCAATAAGTCCCACTATCCGCAGGATGAACTGCCGGAGGTTGCTCTAGCCGGGCGTTCAAATGTTGGCAAGTCTAGCTTTATCAACACTATGCTGAACCGCAAGAATCTAGCCCGTACATCAGGAAAACCTGGGAAAACCCAGCTACTCAACTTCTTTAACATTGATGACAAGATGCGTTTTGTGGATGTACCAGGTTATGGCTATGCCCGCGTTTCCAAAAAGGAACGTGAAAAGTGGGGGCGCATGATTGAGGAGTACCTAACGACTCGGGAAAATCTCCGTGCGGTTGTCAGTCTGGTTGACCTCCGTCACGACCCGTCAGCAGATGATGTGCAGATGTACGAATTTCTCAAGTATTATGAGATTCCGGTTATCATCGTTGCGACCAAGGCGGACAAGATTCCTCGTGGTAAGTGGAACAAGCACGAATCAGCAATCAAAAAGAAATTAAACTTTGACCCAAGTGACGACTTCATCCTCTTTTCATCTGTCAGCAAGGCAGGGATGGATCAGGCTTGGGATGCAATATTAGAAAAATTGTGAGGGAAAGAAATGGCAAAAACAATTCATACAGACAAAGCTCCAAAAGCTATCGGACCATATGTTCAAGGAAAAATCGTTGGCAATCTTTTGTTTGCGAGCGGTCAAGTTCCCCTATCTCCTGAAACTGGAGAAATTGTAGGAGAAACGATCCAAGAACAGACAGAACAAGTCTTGAAAAATATCGGTGCTATTTTGGCTGAAGCAGGAACAGACTTTGACCATGTTGTCAAAACCACTTGCTTCTTGAGCGATATGAATGACTTTGTTCCTTTTAACGAGGTTTACCAAACTGCCTTTAAAGAGGAATTTCCAGCTCGTTCAGCTGTGGAAGTTGCACGTCTTCCTCGTGATGTAAAAGTCGAAATTGAAGTGATCGCAGAGATTGGATAAGCTAGTTGAAGTTTGGCTCTGCCAAACTTTTTTTGATATAAGGAGAGATAGATGACAAAAAAACAACTTCACCTTGTGATTGTAACAGGGATGAGTGGTGCAGGGAAAACGGTAGCCATTCAGTCCTTCGAAGATTTGGGATATTTCACCATTGACAATATGCCACCAGCCCTCTTACCAAAGTTTTTGCAGTTGGTAGAGACCAAGGATGATGACCACAAACTGGCCTTGGTAGTCGATATGCGGAGCCGTTCCTTCTTTTCAGAGATTCAGGCTGTTTTGGATGAATTGGAAAACCAAGATGATTTGGATTTCAAAATCCTCTTTTTGGACGCTGCGGATAAAGAATTAGTCGCTCGCTATAAGGAAACCAGACGGAGTCACCCACTTGCTGCAGATGGTCGAATTTTAGATGGCATTAAGCTGGAACGTGAACTTTTGGCACCTTTGAAAAACATGAGCCAGAATGTGGTGGATACGACAGAACTCACTCCGCGTGAACTTCGTAAAACCATTGCTGAGCAATTTTCGGACCAAGAACAAGCCCAGTCTTTCCGTATCGAGGTCATGTCTTTTGGATTCAAGTATGGTATCCCTATCGATGCGGACTTGGTATTTGATGTCCGTTTTTTGCCAAATCCCTATTACCTACCAGAACTGCGCAATCAAACGGGGCTGGATGAGCCTGTCTACAATTATGTAATGAAACATGCAGAATCGGAAAGTTTCTATCAGCACTTGCTCGCCTTGATTGAGCCGATCTTGCCAAGCTACAAAAAAGAAGGCAAGTCTGTTTTAACCATTGCAGTGGGATGTACAGGTGGACAGCACCGTAGTGTTGCCTTTGCCAAGAGAATCGCTGAGGACCTTGCTAAAAACTGGCCTGTCAATGAAAGTCATCGTGACAAAGACCGAAGAAAGGAAACGGTAAACCGTTCATGAGAAAACCTAAAATAACGGTGATTGGTGGAGGAACTGGTATCCCCGTCATTTTGAAAAGTTTACGGGAAAAGGATGTTGAGATCGCAGCCATCGTAACAGTTGCTGATGATGGTGGATCTTCTGGTGAGCTAAGAAAGAGTATCCAACAACTGACACCACCTGGAGATCTTCGTAATGTTTTGGTGGCCATGTCGGATATGCCTAAGTTTTATGAGAAGGTTTTTCAGTACCGATTCTCAGAAGAGGCTGGAGCTTTTGCTGGCCATCCCCTAGGGAACCTCATCATCGCAGGCCTGTCAGAAATGCAAGGTTCTACCTATAATGCTATGCAATTACTCAGTAAGTTTTTTCATACAACAGGAAAGATTTACCCCTCAAGTGACCACCCTTTGACGCTACATGCAGTCTTTAAAGACGGTTCGGAAGTAGCTGGTGAGAGCCATATTGCAGATCATCCAGGTATGATTGACCATGTATATGTGACCAATACCTTGGATGATGAAACACCGCAAGCCAGCCGTCGAGTGGTTACTACCATTCTAGAGAGTGACATGATCGTCTTGGGGCCTGGTTCCCTCTTTACATCGATTTTGCCCAATATCGTGATCGAGGAGATTGGGCAGGCTCTCTTGGAGACCAAGGCAGAGATAGCCTATGTCTGCAATATCATGACCCAGCGTGGGGAAACAGAGCACTTTTCAGACAGTGACCACGTGGAAGTCCTCCATCGTCATCTAGGTCGGTCTTTTATTGATACGGTTTTGGTCAATATTGAAAAGGTTCCTAGAGAATATATGGATACCAACCGATTTGATGAATATTTGGTACAGGTGGAACATGATTTTGCTGGTCTCTGCAAGCAGGTGCCTCGTGTGATTTCTTCCAATTTCCTTCGTTTGGAAAATGGAGGAGCCTTCCACGATGGGGATTTGATTGTGGATGAATTGATGCGAATTATACAGGTGCGAAAATGAGTTTTACAGTTGCAGTAAAAGAAGAAATTCTTGGTCAACACCATCTCAGTCGTCATGAATTATCAGCCATCATCAAGATGTCTGGTAGTATTGGTCTCTCGACTTCGGGCTTGACCCTGTCTGTCGTGACTGAGAATGCCAAGTTGACTCGGCACCTCTATGGGTCCTTTCTCCATTTTTATGATATCAAGTCAGAGATTCGCCACCATCAGAGAAGCAATCTTCGCAAGAACCGTGTCTATACGATCTATACTGATGAGAGGGTGCAGGAACTTTTAGCTGATTTGCGGCTTGCGGATTCCTTCTTTGGTTTGGAGACGGGTATTGATCCCGATATTTTAGCAGATGAAGAAGCTGGTCGTGCTTACTTATGTGGGGCCTTTCTGGCAAATGGCAGCATCCGAGATCCTGAGTCTGGCAAGTACCAGTTGGAGATTAGTTCCGTTTATATGGACCATGCCCAAGGATTGGTCTCCCTCCTTCAGCAGTTTTTGCTGGATGCCAAGGTCATTGAGCGCAAGAAAGGTGCGGTTACCTATCTCCAGCGGGCAGAAGACATCATGGATTTCTTGATTGTGATTGGGGCCATGCAGGCGCGTGATAATTTTGAGCGCGTCAAGATTTTGCGTGAAACCCGTAACGATCTCAATCGGGCCAATAATGCTGAAACAGCCAATATCGCTCGAACGGTTTCTGCTAGTATGAAGACCATCAATAATATCAGTAAAATCAAAGATAGAATGGGTTTGGAAAATTTACCAGTGGATTTGCAGGAGGTAGCTCAGTTGCGAATCCAGCACCCAGACTATTCTATCCAGCAGTTGGCAGATAGCCTGAGCAATCCCTTGACCAAAAGTGGCGTCAACCACAGACTCAGAAAAATAAACAAGATAGCAGATGAATTATAAAACCACGAATCAGTTGATCCGTGGTTCTTTTCTTATAAACTGGTTGAGTGTTTGGGTTGTACTTTTTGGTCAGGGTCGATGTAGTTAATGGCATTGTTAACAGCTGTTGGAGCTTCACCCAGTCCTGTCGCGATCAAATCAATCTTACCTTCATAGTAGCAACAGTCCCCAATGGCATAGATACCTGCTTGGCTGGATTCTTGCTTGCTGTTGACAATAATCTTGTGGCGGTTGAGGTCCAGACCCCAATTTTTNAGATTGCCGACAGATGATTTGAAACCATAGTTGACAAAGAGGTGGTCTACCTCAATAGTTTCAGTTTCATCTGATTTGACTTTGGTGATTTCTAGTTTATCGAGTGTTTTTCCATCTCCGAGGAGTTGGCTAGGAACGAACGGTGTCTTAATGGTTACAGATGATTCTTGTAGAGCTTGCACACTGTGTTCCAAGGCGCGGAAGTTATCTCGACGGTGAACAAGTGTAGTTGGCGCAATTTTTTCAAAAGCTAGAGCCCAGTCCACTGCTGAGTCCCCACCACCTAGAATGGTTACTTTCTTACCTGCGTATTGTTGAATGTTGGACACGTGGTAGTGGATATTTTCATAGTCCTCAACACCCTCTAATTCAAGCGGTCGTGGTTTAAAGGCGCCACCCCCCATGGCAATGATAACTGTTTTAGTCAGGTGACTACCTTTAGAGGTTGTAATGGCAAAGCCTTGATCTTGTTTTTCAATCTCAAGAACAGTTTCATTGAGATGAACAGGTGTTTCAAAGCCGTTTAGCTGTTCAATCAAGCGATTGGTCAACTCTTCTCCAGTTAAGTTTGGAAAACCTGGCACATCAAGGATTTGCTTCTCAGGGTAGAGGATGGCTGGTTGACCACCGAGCTGGGGAAGAGAGTCGATGATTTGGACTTTGGCTTGGCGTAGGTGGGCGTAAAAGGCAGCAAAGAGGCCAACAGGACCGCCACCTACAATGGTAATATCATAGAGTTGAGACATGATTTCTCCTTCGTTTTTTCTAGTCAGTTTATTTTATCATATTTTTGATTAAAATATGACAAAACGCTTAAACCCCCTGATATAGCTATTTCTTGGATAGTAGGGATTCTAATTTGTGGACTTTTTTAGGAACTTTTTAAATTTTCGAGGACTTTTTCAAAAATAGAAACAGTCCTTTTTTTGCTATCTTTTGATAAGTGACTGTATGTGTCCATAGTCATCGAAATTTTAGAATGGCCTAGTCTTGTTTGGATTTCTTTATATCCTACTCCAGCATTCAGCAAAATACTAGCATGTGTGTGGCGAAAAGCATGAAAACTAACACTAGGACAACCAGCACCTTGTAAATGCTTTTCAAGTCTAAAACGGAGTCCACCAGCTTCTCTGTATTCATCAAAGGTATTAGGAAACACTTTTTCAAAAGTCATGCCTATTTCTCTCCCTAATTGCGCTTGTCGGGTTTTATAAAGGCGAAGCATAAGCACTGTTTTATTGTCTAAGTCAATTACTCTTAGGCTTGATTTAGTTTTTGGGCTTGTAATCTCTTTTGTCATGGTTAGAGTTTTAGTAACTTCTAATGTTCCATCCTGTAAGTCGATATCAGACCATTGCAGGGCTAGACATTCACGAATACGCAAACCAGTTGCTAAAAGCGTCTTATAAAGTACCGTATCATAGAAATTTTTGTAAGTGTTAGGCAGCTGATCCAGATAAGTTAAGAATTTCTTTAAATTCTCATCGTCAAGATATTTCAATTTCTTTTCTTCTTTTGGTTTGCATCGTGGCACAATGATATCACTAGCTGGATTTGTAGAAATTACTTGTAGTGAGACTGCATAAGACAATATACGTTTATTCAAGGCGTGTAGTTGGTTGTATTGTTGATACCCTTTTCCAAGTTGGTTGTAATCTTTAGCCCATTGGTTTACCTGGTGCTGAACGATAGCAGGGGTTATCCTATCAAGTTTGTACTCTCCAAAAGCTGGTAGTAGGTACTTTCTGATGTTAGTTTTCGTTCCTACTTGGGTGCTATGTTTGACGGTATGGCAGTAGTTTTCTAACCAGAGTTCCGTCAATTCCTGATAGGTGGTAACGTTAACAGCTTTTGTGACAGTTGAGCCTTTTTTTTCAAACTCTACCTTGGCTTGAATGGCCTTGCTTTTGAGTTCTTTCTTTGTGCGTGCTGATATGGTAGTCTTGACCTTCTTACCAGTCACAGAATCAATGCCAAGATAGATACTAGAGCGGTAGACTGCTGATCCGTCTTTTTTCGTGTGTTGTGTAATTTTCATGGTTTTAACTCCTTTTTCCATCAGCAGGCAAGCAATTAGAAAAGGTTTTGAGTTTATACCATGCTAGGAGTTACGAGCCCCCCTTATTTTCGATTTTAAGCAGTCAGACTGTAAAAATGTACCAGAATAGGAAACAAGGCGCAAATGGGGCTTATTTTTCGCCTTTCTGTTGGTTTGTAAAATGATAGTCATCTTTTTCATCTAATGGGAAGGGATATATCTGGTTTACTCCGTAAGTTTCATCGGAGGAGACTAGCAAGTTAAATATCAGGACTAGATTTCTATCCTTGATTTTCATCTCTTCATCTGATACAAATTGGACAAATCTTTTAAAGCGATTTTCTTGTTTTTTGAAAAGGAGTTCATCAAATTCTTCTAAAGTTGGGAGTTTTCGGTTTAATTCTTGAAATGCTTCCCACTCTTTTTCAGATATCATAAGATAAGAAACTGGAACTTTAAAAAATTTTGCTATTTTTGTGGCGTTTTTAGTTCGTATAGAAGTTTCACCACTTTCCCAACGTTGCAACGTTCGCAAGTTAACGCCTAATATTTTAGCGAGTTGATCTTGCGAAATTCCTTCTTTTTCTCTTAAATTTTTTATTCTATTCATGATTGTAACATTACCTTTCAATAATATTATAAACAATTACGGCATAAAAAGCCACAAAAATAAAAAATAAATATTATTTTGCTTGACAAACGGTTTTTTATGCCGTATAATACAGTTAAAACAACGGCAAAAAAAGCCGTTAGAGAGGAGGGTGTAAATGCTGATAACAGTTGAAACGGCTGTAAAAGTCCGAAAAAAGCGAGCAGTGGAGCAACTCACTAAGAAAGATTTATCGGAAAAATTGGGCATCAAGTCGCAAACTTTGACTAAGGTTGAAACAGGTAACTATGATGCCCCACGTCGGATTTACCAGTCGGTTATGGATTGGTTGATTGATGATTTATGATTTTTAACATTACCTTTCACCAGTTGAAAATCAAGTAAATTATTAGAAAGGAGCGAACTAATGGAAGATGATTTTAAGACAGTTACAAATGCCAAAGGGTTAGAAATTCCCAAGTATTACAAGGATTTTAAAAAGCTAGTTGAGAAAGACAGACAACTAGCCGAATATCTTTGTATGAACTACTAGTCCTTGGACAGTGAAGACCTGGGGGCATTTCTTGAAACGGTGGAGCAGGGATTCAGCTGGATTCTGGATCTTATCGGAAGTAAAGACTTGCTTTATAAACCTAAGTCAGGGAAAAAAGCATGAAAAAGACAACAAAAAAAGTCACTTGCTCAAATTTTGGTCGAGGAGAGCAAGCGACAATACATTGGTATAGATATTTTTTCTATACCTTGATTATAGCATAGAAAGACAAGGTATACAATGGGAAAACAACATCAAGCAGTAAAATTCAAGGATATTGCTGAAAAATTGTCCGAATTAGAGGGCAAAAACTTAGAAGAAATTGCAGGAGTGTTAGGCTATCGCAATTTAGACAGTTGCAAGGTTAATCTTTACAATCTCAGACAAAACAAGCGACTAGGTTTCAAAGTAGAAAAAGGAGTTTACACTAAGTTTGAACTCTTGGACGATACTGTAAAAGAGGAGCTAGAAGATAAGGAACTTGGGGAACGTGGTCGCTATTTGAAGAGTGTAGACCGCTACAAGGCTATGCTAAATGCTTTTTCTATCGCCTTTGATAGCACGGTTAAGGCAGAAACTAGACAAAAAGCAGAACATGACGGACTGAAAGCCTTGGATAGGATTCCAGATAAATACTACGCCTTACTTTATGACATGATGGAGGGCTAGGGATGGAAGCAAAAACACACTTCGCTAGATTCATGCGTCGAGGTATGGAACTAGCAAGGCAATTACATAGCAAAGAAATCCAACGTGAAGAATTTGATAGAGCCTGGAAAAGATTAGGCGATCAAATCGAAAACGAAACGAAGACAAACTAAGAAAACCGAAGAGCAGGCAAGCAATTAGAAAA
The DNA here is from genome assembly GCF_003943385.1 of Streptococcus oralis. GTDB lineage: Bacteria > Bacillota > Bacilli > Lactobacillales > Streptococcaceae > Streptococcus > Streptococcus oralis_CA. The sequence goes on along the minus strand of NZ_RJPI01000002.1, from coordinate 6,377 downwards.
GGTTTTGAAAATCAAGTGCTGACAGGGTGATTCTAAGCACTTGTTTAGAAAAAATGTGGGTGATTACCCATGAAACACCGCTACAAGCGTACGGCAACATGGGGCGATAGCCCAGCGTTTGGAGTGGTGGGAAAAGCTGGATAGGAAACGACAAACAAAAGGCCATCAAGGTAATTACAAAACAAATAAATAGAGGTAAAAACATGTTAGCAGATAAATTAGAAGCTGTTTCAACAGATCTAGAAGAAATACAGGGAAATCTCACAGGGGTCAGAAACATCTTAGTTAAAAGAGCAATCAGTAGGGTATTAAATGACTTGGACGATATCTATAATGAACTAACTAGCACAGAATACCATGAGCAACAAAAAACGCTTAAGGAACAGACTGAAGAGATGAAACTAAATGTAATTGCTGAGGTAATAGGCGGGCTGGAAGGTAGAGAAGAATCCTATTATAGAAATTTTTGGGGTGATACTAAGTTTTTAAAATCACTTTCTCACTTTGACGGATTCCTTTTCTTACACACATACCTAGCTGAAATAACTAAAGAGAATGACTACCCTATGACTCCAGATCAAGTGTTAAATTATGTTTGGGAGGTCATAGCGGTTGATATCGCAAAGAAAAAACGAGGGAAAAAGAACGTTTTGGATTCATGGACAGACTCATCCCTATATACCCGTGGCATGATGATCGATTAGGAGAAATAGCATGAATGAACTAGATTTGATCAACACACAGGCGGTTATCTTCATGATGGTATTGATTGGCTTGTTACTTTATCTAAACCACCGAGACCGTAAAAAAAGCGCCGAAATCGAGCGAGAAAGTGCACAGACGATAGAAATGACTAGCGAGGATTTAAGCCCTGATTATGGGCGATATATCCAACTTGCAGGGGTTAAGCCATGGGGGTACTAAGATGTTTGAAAAAATGGTTGAAGAACTTAAAATCAAAATATTAGAAGCCTTAGAACGTTACCTAAAAAGCCATGAGAAAATACCGCCTAGAATGCTTAAGTTGATGAATAGAAGTGAAGTCAAGCAAGAGTTGAAAATCAGCGACAATACGCTAAGTAAGTGGGAAAGATTGGGCTTACGGCGCTATCAACCGCCCGACGAAGATTCAAGAATTGTATTTTATTTAGTGGACGACATTCATAAATTTATGGGGGTGGATGAATGAGAGTGATAGAGTTAACCTTGTCTAGTGACAAATTAGCCTTATTCGGCTTTCTCAAGTCTACCCCTACACAAGTTTGGAAGAATGGGGACTACTATAAGTTTGTGTACTACGAGCCGATAGGTGAGGGACTTACAGATTTTCGGTACAAAGGTTTATATGTAACTATCAGAGATGATAAAAGCCATAAGGAGGGCTGGGAACTAACTAGATCATTGGAAATTGCTTTGGCTAGTCCTGACTTGCTGACGATCCTGAAAGATTTAGAAGTAAACAAATTGACAGAGCAACGGCAGGGGCTGGGAGTAGAGTTGAAAGGTTGGGTTCTTGACCTGATTTGTAACGGGATTTATACCAGATATGAGACTTCGGTCTTTGTTCGTTTACTATTTGTGAATGGCTACAGTTTTAGTCAGCTGGTGGACTTGTTTTCTGCAATCGTCAAACGGAAAGAACTAGCCAGCTATTTCCTAGAAGTAGCAACTAAATTCTATAAGGAGGTAGCTTTTGAATAGTGAAGAAATTGTAAATAAAATCATTGAAGAGAATCAGCCAAGAGCATCGCCTACCGTGGTGGACTTGACCCAAGCAAGGGAGACCAATGAGGAAAACAATAGCCTGCATCTAACACCTAAAACCAAAGGGAAAGGCTTTGCCATAACCTTGGACAATCTCAAGAAGATTTTAAGTGGAGATAGCAAGCTGAAAGGGGCGATACAGTACAACACCTTTACTTATGAAATTGATGTGACAAAACCAACAAAATTGAACGGTAGAACCTTAAGCGGAACCATTGACGACCTAATTATTAGAGAGGTTAGGGCTTATATTGCTACAAAGTACAAGATGGACTATAAAAAAGGGGATATCGCCGATATTTTAGAAGTGGTAGCTGGAGAACATAGCTACAATCCTTTAAAAGACTATCTAGAAGCATGCGAAAGCGAGTATAAAGAGTTAGTGAATCAGCGTGCTCCCTTTGATATTCTAAGGCATTACCTCAATATCAAAGATGATGAATATAATCGTATTATCATGGACTTGTTTTTTCGTGGAGCAGTTGCAAAGGTGTTTGACCCAACTGTTAAGTTTGACTTTGTACTGGACTTGACTGGACGGCAGGGAGTAGGAAAGACCCAATTTTTTGAGGGACTTTTCACTCACAAGTATTTTACAACCGTTGAAACTTTCACAGACAAAGACGATAAGGCTAGAATGGCTAGAAATTGGTGTGTATTTGATGATGAAATGGTGGCCAGTAAAAAGGCTAGTTTTTCAGAGTTGAAGAAGTTCATCACCGAAACCAAACTAGAGTATAGACCGCCCTACGCTTCTAGTGATAGACGATTACCCAAGAGTTTTATCATCGTGAGGGCAACTAATGATCATGATTATTTGAACGACTTAACAGGGGAAAGGCGCTTTCTTGTTGCTGAAGTACATAAGGATACCACTTATAAGGGCAGGAAGTGGACGGAAAAAGACCGTAGAGCCTTTTGGGGCGCTATGGTAGTAGCTTGGAAGTCTAACCAGTCTTTGACGCTGACAGACGAGCAGGAGAACCTGGTAAATGAGGTAAGAAGTAGGTACAAATTTGCTGATGAAACCCTTGAGGATTTGGAGCGCTATTTAGCTTTACCTTATCCAAAAAATATGTATCAGTACCCAATATCAGACCGGACAAGATACTATTATATCTATGACATGATGAATGAAGGATATTTTAGAAATAGCGAAGGTGGAACGGCGGAACTGGATACAGATAAATATGGCGAATTGGTAGGTAGGAGCAAGATGACTATTAACCTATTTTTCCAAGAGGTATATTTGACTGATAATGTACCACCAAAAGATAAGGCAAAGGTTAAGAAGTTCATGCAAAATCGTGACGGTTGGGAACACAAACGATCTTTAAAATTTGGAAAAAGTGTTAAGCCTGGTTATTCAAAACCTAAAAGGTAGTTAGGGTAGTCACTAATTCAAAAAATAACTACCTTTTAGATGGTAGCTAAAGCCTTTAAACAAAAAGAATTTAGAAAAATGGTAGTTTTTAAGATTTTACTGACTACCATTGTGAACCCTTGGTATTACTGAATTCAATGTAAAAAAGTAGTTATTTTATATTATTTATAAAGTATGTAGAATAAATAGATTAAAGGCGTTTATTATTTATTTTTTTGGAGCGAGGTGACTACCTGACTACGCATTTTATAAACCCTTGGGGCTGTAAGGCGGAGGTGGTAGTCACTAGATACCCAAAAATGACTACCTTTTCAGAGAAAGGAGGATATATGAATGAATTGCATAAAGGTTGGATTTATTTCCTAAACCGTGGTATAATTAAGAGTGTAAAGTTACCAGAATATGGTGACATTCGGTTGATAATTTCAGATGGTGTTGTGACCATGGTAGAAACCAAAACACAACAAAAATTTTAAATACTGACTTGAAAACAAGAGGTAGGACATAAGACGTAAATACGTTTTTTGTTCTGCCTTTTTTTGCTTAAAAATGAAAGGAAATAAAAAATATGACTATGAGACTTAAAGGACAAACAAAAAACGAATACATGCAAGCTAGAGAAGCATTTATGAATGCAGTGAAAACTAATGCTCCACAAGATCAGCAAACAAAACTTTACGGTGATATGTTAGACAAAATGCAGGAACATATGATTGAAGAAGCTAAAACTGCATCATATTCAGGAGATGGCTTTACATCACAGCCTAATACTTTAAAGGGCAATGAAATGGTATTCTTTAATGAATTTGATAAGAATATCCCTAAAGGGGTGGAAAAACTTCTCCCAGAGGAGACGATTGACAGAATTTTTGAAGATATAAAATCAGAACATCCCTTACTTGAAAAAATTGGACTAAAAAACCTAGGAATCCGCCTAAACTTTTTGACATCAGAGCGTAGTGGTGGAGCAGTTTGGGGCAAGGTTTTTGGAGAAATCAAAGGGCAATTAAAAGCTAGTTTTGGAAGTAAACAAGAAATCCAGCATAAGTTGACGGCTTTCATCGTGATCCCGAAAGATTTTAAAGAACTTGGACCGATTTGGATTGAAAATTTTGTAAGAACTCAATTAACAGAAGCTTTTGCAGTAGCATTGGAAGAAGCGTTTTTAAACGGCGATGGTGATAATAAACCTCTAGGACTAACAAGACAATTGACGGGAGTAGCACAAGGTTCAAATATTACTTATCCTAAAAAAGAAAAACAAGCTTTAAAATTAACTTTTGAAAATCCCAAGGAAACAGTAAACCAGGTATCAGAAATCTTCAAATTCCACTCTGTAAAAGCTGATGGAGTTAGTTTTGTCGATACGACCAATAAGATTGTCCTTGTCGTGAATTCAGAAGAAATTTGGGAGATCGAGAAGAAACTAATTAATTTCACAGACAGCGCAGCATATAACAAGGCGGTACCTCTAAATTTACAAATCATTCCTTCAATCTCTCAAGAAAAAGGGAAGGCGACTTCTTTCATTCAAGGGCGCTATGATGCAGTTGTAGGTGGAGGAATTAACTTACAACGCTATCAGGATACACTAGCACTTGAAGATATGGATCTCTATGTAGCTAAACAATTTGCTTATGGTAAGGCTCATGATGAAAAGTCAGCTGCAATCTGGGAGCTTGATTTCTCAAAAAATCAAGAGCCAGGTATTGGAGGTTAATCGATGAATAGCACTGATGTAATTAATCTCTTTCTTTTGTATCAGGACTATAATCTGGTTTATGTTAATCCATTTCATGAACTCATGAAGAATCTTTTTCATAAAATGCATGAACAAGAAGCTACAGAATTCTTCAGTAAGCAAGAGGAAGTTAAAAAAGAAATACTAAACGAAATTGAAGAGTATAAACAAGACTACACTTCGATTTTAAGCGATATGTTTTTGACAACGCGTCAAAAAGAAAATCATTTAAAAAATGAATTTGAAAATAGACACAAAGCCATTAGGGAAAAATCTTTAGTATATTTTAAAGATTGGAAGGAGTTTTCTCAGAACAAAATTTCACCTTTAGTTACTGATATGGGATCAACACTACAAGAAGAAAATAGTCTTTATCGTTCTGATATCTTTGAGTTTTTAGATAAGCTAAAGAGCTTTTATACTATCGAATCTCACGAAGTAGCTACTGACGGCTTTTTGAGAAGTAAACTGCCAGAAGAATATCACGTCAAACTATTAGAAGGAAAGTTTAAAGACAAATACTACTACATAGACAAAGGGCAACAACGATACTATGAGCAGGCCATTCTTAAAGAATTGGAACACTATAATCTTTCTCCAGATATGGTTTTATGGAGTGACTTGCTTCTAGAGGAGTTAGTACAAGATGGTAAAATCAAGGGGAATAGTGTAGAAGAATTTACAGAGTATATCTCTGGAGTGGTAGATGATTTTATAGATCGGAAAGAGCAAGAACTTATTAAACAAAGGGAAGTCTTTAATGATCTACCAGAGAAAAAGAAGCATATTATTTCTAAATTCTTTGGGCAATAAACAAAATGAAGATAGGTTTGCGCCTATCTTTTTTAGTATTCTTTCATGAATTCCTTGTTTTAAGGTAACAGTGAACTCATATAACAGCATCTTATAAAACGCTTGATAGAGTAAGGGAATAGCTTGGCAAGCGAATTCAATAGAATGTGTAAAACAATGAACTCATAAGACATACTAGAGGTATATGTATTGTGTGTCTAGTTATATTTTTTTAAAAAATAAGAATTTGTAGAGAGTGGTTAGAAAAAATCCCCCCTTTAATAAAAATAATTAAATCATTTAATAAATCAAGAATTACAAACTTAGATCATAATGATTTTAAATAAAGAAAGCATACATAGGTATACCAATAATTAGCAGGGCGTTATTTTAAGGAGTGATAGATTCCAAATAATCTAATTAAGTAAAGAAGTTTATTGAAACAAATATTGCTAGCAGATTAACGAAGAAATATATCAGGTAAGTTAGAATCAGAGATAAAGTTACTATCAATAATGAAAACACACTAATTTATTGAATGTGTAGCATTAAGAACAGATATCATCTTTATAAGTTTAAAAATACTGAAAAGTATTTTTAGGATTTAATAAACTTAGATAGAATGACACCCCCCGGTCAAAAAAATCGAGTCTTTAAAAGGTTTTGGGAACCGGTGGGAGGGGGCAACTGTCCAGA